>CADBMS010000263.1 GCA_902795935.1 uncultured Methanobrevibacter sp. | reverse complement strand
GGTATACTACTGCAGATACTTGTATTTTTAAAAGAAATTCTGGTGATAATGTAAATACAGTAATTTATCCGCCTACATTAAATGTTAATAATTTTACAACAGTTTATGGCTCAGGTGAGAAATTAACATTTGATTTAAAAACAAACAGCAGTATTCCTGTAACTAATGGAAATATCTCAATAAGTGTATACTTTAAAGACAATGGTGATTGGGTTGGCAATTACAGCTGTTTAAGCGGTGAAGGATGGATTCCAGATTTACCGGTCGGTTTTTATATTGCCTTTTTCGATACTGAATATGCTGAATTCCAAAAGATCAACAGAACAGTAACAATAATAATACCTGCTGGTAAGTATTATATAAATGTAACTTCAGTTACAACCAACAACAAAACTGTGAATATCACTGCAAAAACCAACCTTCCAAAAAATATTACTTGGGATGGTAAATTACTAATTATAGTCATTGACATTAAAAATTATAATGTGTTTAAAAATTTTTCTTTCCCTTTTTTCCAGAAAATTTAAATTTATTAAATTTTCATTAATTTATCTAAAATATCACCATTTTTATTATCAAATCAAAATAATTAAATACTTGTTAATATAAATTAATTTTTAGGGATTCAATATAACAATTGTTAATAAAGTTAAGAAGAAAAATTTTTATATTATACTTTAAAGATTAATAATTGTAATTAATTTATTAATGGTGAATAAAATGAATAGAAGAATTGCATTTATTTTAGTGTTGGCACTTGCAGTATTTCTTGTAATAGGTTCTGCTAGTGCGGGATTTTTTGACTTTTTAAGTGGAAATTCGGATAGCACTGTAAAAATAGGATATTTACCTTCAGATCACGATGCTGCATTATTTGTAGCAGATGCTAAAGGTTTATATAAAGAAAAAGGAATCAACGCCGAACTTGTTCAATTTAATAATGGTGGGGATTTAATGACTGCTATGGCAAGTGGTGATGTTGATGTAGGTTATGTGGGAATAGCACCAGTTTTATCTTCAATTAGCTCTGGTGTTCCAGTAAAAGTCATTTCTGCCGCTCAAAATGAAGGTAGTGGACTTATAGTGACTAGTGATTCTGGCATCGGCGGTGCAAGTGATTTGTCAGGTAAAACTGTAGCAACTCCTGGTGAAGCATCTATTCAACATGTATTGCTTGCAGCATACTTGAAAGATAATGGAATGAGTTTAAAAGATATTAATGAATCTGCAATGAAAGTTCCTTCTATTAATGATGCATTAAAAACTGGCAGTCTTAAAGCAGCTATTACATTCCAACCTTATGTAAGTCTTGGTGTAAGTAATGATAATATTGACAAATTAGTTGATTCTTCTGAAATTATGCCAAATCACCCATGTTGTGTTGTTGTTGCTTCACAAGATTTCTTAGATAATAATAAGGATGTAGCTAAAAAAGTTGTAGATATTCATAAAAATGCAACTGCATTCATCAATGAAAAGATTGAAGCCGGTGAAACTAATGAAATTGTTAAATTATTACCTGAAGATATTGTTGCTGATGCAGATGTGGAAGCACAATCTTTAGAAAGTTTCCCATTTATTTCTGGTTTCGATGATCAATATAAAGAAAATGTTGATGCTTTTCAGAACTTAGAAGTTAATCTAGGAATTTTAGATAAAACTATCTCACATGGTGACTTGTATTGGGAAGCATAGTTTCAATTAACTATGCTTTTTTTTTAATTTTTTTCATATTCAGTTTTTAAATCAGCAATTGCTTTTTTTGTTTTCTCATCACAAACTTTTTCAATAACTCGTTGATTTTCAATTAATCTATCCATATATTCTTTTCTTTTTTCACTATCAACGATTTTATATCTTGAAAAATTAACCAAACATTCAATTAAACCTGATAACCCTCTATTAAATGCTTGTGCATTTTCATCATTAATAATAAATTCTTTAATTTTTCCGGTGATGAAAAATATATTTTTATCACCTTTTATTGGAAAGTCATCAGGAGTTCTTTTTTCTATATTTTCAACATTAACAATAATGTAAGCTGGAGTGTTTTTAAGTATGGCAATATCATTATCATCAGTATAATATTCATCATCTAAACAATCTAGTGTAGCATAGGTAAAAACTAGTGGGTCTTGTGTGATGTTAACTACATATTCTTTTGTATTTTGTATGTTTTTTAATGTTTTTGATCCTTCAAATATTCTACAGAAAACTTTATCTTCACCTAAATACTTAAATGCAAATGCACCAGCATTTTTAACACCATTTTCATTTATGGTGGTTGTAATACATTCATATTGTAAATCTTTTTTGATTCCAACTTTACTTAAATCATAATTCATTATAATAATCCTCCTTAAAAGCATCACTAATTTTATTCAAGTTTGAAAAAACATTCAATAGCTTATTAATTATGTCCTGAAGTTCACTGTTGTCAATACTTCCTAAAACATCAATAATTTGTGGAAATGTTTGTTTTCCATTTTGAAAAAATAAATAATATTCATTTATATTAATTTCGTCTTGATTTAAATCACTTACAATATCTTCATATAATTTTTGAAGATCATTATAGCTTTCTTCAAAAAGAGCTGTAGCTTCATCTGTAGAATCTAATTTTTCTAAAGCAGAATTTAACCTAATAATAGAAATAGTATATAATTCTAAATCAATTTCACCATCCATATTATCACCAGTATGGATTTTAAAAAGAAAAAAAGAGATAATTTCTCTTTTGAGAAATTATAATTTAATTTTAATATCTAAAGCAGATGAACCTTCTTCGTAAACAAAGATTGGGTTAATATCTAACTCTGTTATTTCTGGGAAGTCGAGGGTTAATCTAGCTACTCTTTTAATAGCTTCTTTTACCTCTTCAATATCACAAGCAGCTTCTCCTCTGTATCCTTCAAGTAATTTGGATACTTTTGTTTTGGAGATTTGTTCATCAATTTCTTGTGAACTCATACCTTTAGCAAGGTTAAATGCTACATCTTCAATAAGATTAACATAAATTCCACCCATACCAAATGCAATCATAGGTCCGAATTGTTTATCTTTAATCATACCTACAATAACTTCTTCACCAGAATCCATCATTTTTTGTACTTCTACACCATCAGGGATAATATCTGGATGCGCTTTTTTTGCATTGTCTATGATTTCATCATATGCTTCTTTTGCCTCATCCTCATTTTCAATTCCAACTTTTACACCTCCAATATCGGATTTGTGTAAGATTTTATCTGATGCGATTTTAAGTACAACTGGGAATTCCATTTCTTTTGCAAGTTCTGCAGCTTCATCAGCCGATGGTGATAATTTGATTGGTGCTGCTGAAATACCATATGCTTCAGCTACAGCGTATGCCTCACTACCAAGCAGTGTGTCTCTGCCGTCAGCTTTTACTTTATCAAATATTGCTTTAACACTATCTTTGTCAACATCATCAATATTTTCAATTACATCATCATAAACTCTTTGTTCAAGTTTAGCATATCTTGTCATTGCTTCAAGAGCTGTTACTGCTGTTTCAGGGAATACATAAGTTGGAACTCCATTTTCTCTTAATACTTCATTTGCAGCTTCAAATGATGGTCCTCCCATATTAACAACAATGATTGGTTTGTCAAATTCTTTTTTCTCATCAAGTATTGCTTGTGCAATTCCATCAGGGTCAGCTGATGCTGTTGGACAAACCATGATGATTAAACTGTCTACGTCGTCATATCCTAAGACGATTTCTAAGGATTCTTTGTATCTGCTAACTGGTGCATCTCCCAATACATCAATAGGATTTTTAGCACTGCCTTCATCAGTTACACATTCTTTTAATTTAGCTGTTGTTTCTTCATCGAATTGAACAAGATTTAGACCTGCTTTTTCCATAGCATCTACAGTAAGGACTCCTCCTCCACCGGCGTTTGTAATGATTGCTACATTATCACCTTTTGGAAGTGGTGCTTTTGAAAATGCTAAACCGAGGTCAAATAATTCTGCCATAGTTTCTACTCGCATTATTCCAGACTGATGGAATGCAGTATCAAAGGCTAAATCACTTCCTGCTAATGCTCCTGTATGTGAGGATGCAGCAGCTGCTCCTGCTGAACTTGAGCCTGATTTAAGCACTATTATTGGTTTTTTGTGAGCAGTTTCTCTCATTGTTCTTACAAAGTCATCATCATCGGATATTGATTCAAGATAACAAATTATTACATTTGTTTCATCGTCTTCTGCGAGGTATTGTAATAATTCAATTTCGCTTACTCCTGCTTTGTTTCCTAAACTGATTACTTTACTAAATCCAATTCCTGATGTTACGCTCCAATCGATTATAGCCACCATCATTGCTCCACTTTGGGAAATGAATGCCATATTTCCTGTTGGAGGCATCATTTGTGAAAATGATCCGTTTAGAGGAGTGTGGGAATCAGTTATTCCTAAACTATTTGGTCCGATAAGATTTATACCATATTCTTCGGCAAGTGAGGTCATTTCAGCTTCTAATTTAGCTCCTTCTTCACCTACTTCTTTAAAACCTGCAGTAATAACTACCATGTTTTTAATACCTACTTCACCACATTCTTTAATTGCAGTGTTTACAAATGGGGATGGGATTGTAATGATTACTAAATCAATTTTTCCATCTATGTCTTTTATGTTTGCATAGGCTTTTTTACCAAGGATTTCTCCACCTTTTGGGTTTACAGGGTATATTTCACCTTTAAATCCGTCATTGATGAGGTTATCAACAATGATATAGCCTACTTTTCCGGGTGTATTGGAAGCTCCAATAACAGCCACAGATTCAGGTTTAAACATCTTATTAAGGTCTTTCATAAGTTTTTTCTCCTGTGTTTTTATATTATTCATGTTAATTTATAATGATAAATAATTAACAATTTAATATAATAATATATTTTATTATATTATTATTTAAATTTATTGTTATTTTTTTTTTAACATTTTTGAATGATTTAAAAAAGCTAAATGAATACTTTTCACTCATTAGTTAAACTTTATAATGTATGATGGTTATAAATAATACATAATAAATAAATTTTTAATAAATTTAAAAAATGAAAAAACATTAATTAGGAGATATTATGAGCTTAATTATTGCTTATGTTGGAAAAAAAGGATGTGTAATGGCGAGTGATAAAAGAAAGATAGGATATT
>CADBMS010000262.1 GCA_902795935.1 uncultured Methanobrevibacter sp. | reverse complement strand
CCTAAATGTATTTTTAGGAGCCCTAATTATATCTCAAGGATTTTACTCAAAAAAGACCATACAACAACTATCTGAGAACTAAATAATTCAGACTTCCTAAATTATTATATAGTATAAAGGATTAGTGTTATTATTATGGTAAATTTAAATATTAGTGGACGTGAACTTAGAGATATTCTAATTTCAATGCTTGTAATAGCTGGAGTTTTTGCACTTTCATTTAGTAATCACAACATTGCTTTAATGTTAACGATTCTTCCCATGACTTTAGTTGCTGTTGGTTTTGGTTTTGTTTTACATGAATTGGCTCATAAGTTTGTTGCATTACATTTTGGTTATTTTGCAGAATATCAAATGTGGATTAGTGGTTTAGCTTTAGCTATTTTTACTTCATTTTTTGGTTTTGTATTTGCAGCACCAGGTGCAGTTTATATTTATGGGGAGGGTATATCTTTAAAAGAAAACGGACTCATATCTATTGCAGGACCTTTAACTAATATTGCATTAGCATTAATCTTTTTCATGGGCATATTTATTTTCACACCAAATTCTTACTTTGCTTTATTATCTGGCATTGGATTTTCAGTTAATAGTTTTTTAGCATTTTTTAATTTAATTCCTATAGGAAATTTAGATGGTGCTAAAATAATGAGTTGGAATCAACTATTTTGGATTATTACAATAGCAGTATCACTTGGGTTAACATTTTTAAGTTTTTTTATTTAGTTTTAAGAATTACTCAACATCAGTTCATTAAAAAATATCTATAAAAAAATTATATAATTATGAAATCTGAGATAATATATTAATTAAAATTCATTTTTTTTCTAAAAGGAAATTTATCATGTTTTCACAAACACCAATAAAATATTCTAAAGGAACTACAAGGGTTATTAATCCCTCTGAGACAATAACTCAAGTTGAAGATAAACTAAAAATTGCAGGAATATCTCGTATAACAGAGATTACTCATTTAGATCGCATAGGAATACCTGTGTTTTCGGCTATAAGGCCATTAGCTGCTGAAGGTGCAGTTAGTATTTATGCAGGTAAAGGAGCAACTATTAATCAGGCTAAAGCATCTGCTATGATGGAAGCTTTTGAGAGATATTCTGCAGAAAAACAAGAATCTGATGAAAATAGAATTATCATTAGTAATATGGATTCTATGGAGGGAGATATTGTTAACCCTATTTCATTAATTTTACCTAATCGTTTACAATGTAATCCAACTATTACTCGTTTAGAATGGATGGAAGCAGTTAATATAAAAACTGGTGATAAAATTTGGGTTCCAGCTAATGCAGTATTCCACCCTTACACTACGCGTTCAGCATCTCAGATTTTTAAATCTAATACTAATGGTTTAGCTTCAGGTAATGTTTTAGAAGAAGCAATTTTACAAGCTATATGTGAAATTATTGAAAGGGATGCATGGAGTATTTTTGAAGCATTTAAAAATAAGGTTGAATTAGATGTTTCATCTACTGATAATGAAATTATTAAAGATTTCTTAAATAAATTTGATAATTCTGGTGTTGAGATTCGTTTATTAAATTTAACATCTGATGTTGGTGTTTACACTATAGCTGCAGTTGCTGACGATGTTAAATTAAAAGATCCTGCACTTTTAACGATGGGTGTTGGAGCACACTTAAACCCTGATATTGCAGTTATACGTGCTTTAGCTGAAGTAGCTCAAAGTCGAGCTACACAAATACATGGTACAAGGGAGGATACTGTGCGTGCAGATTTTGTACGCAAAGCAGGATATGATCGTATGAAACGAATCAACAAACATTGGTTCGGAGATTCTGATGAAATTATTAGTATTAGCTCATTAATTGATTTATCATCAGATGATATTTTAAATGATATAAATACAATCCTGGAGTTATTAGATAAAGTTGGCTGTAGTGATGTTTACTTTGTTGATTTGACTCGTGAAGAAATAGGAATACCTGCAGTTAGAGTTATAATTCCAGGTATGGAAGTATATTCTGTTGATCCCGAACGTGTTGGTAATCGATTATCTAGACAGTTTTAATGGTATTTAATATGGTGGATAAAAATATAATAATTTTTACAGGTCCTTCTTTAAGTAGCACTGAAGCTAAAACTATTTTAGATGCAGACTATAGGCCTCCTGTTAAAAGGGGGGATATAACTTTGGCAATACATGATAATCCATATATCATAGGTATCATTGATGGTGTTTTTCATCAACAACCTGCAGTAGCTCCTCGTGAAATATTAACTGCTATTAATAAAGGAATAATTGTTATAGGATCGTCTAGTATGGGTGCTCTTCGTGCTGCAGAATTAGATGAATTTGGAATGAAAGGTATTGGTTATGTTTATGAACAATACTCTAAAGGCATTTTAGAATCGGATGATGATGTTGCAGTTACAATAAACCCTAATTCTTTTGAACAACTCTCCGAACCATTAGTTAATATTAATTATAACTTCAATATGGCTTTTAAACAAGGAATAATCAATGAATCAGAATTAAATAAATTATGTAAAACAGCAAAATCAATTTTTTACCCTAAACGAAGTTATGATATGATTTTATCAAAAACAAATATTCCAAAAGAAGTTAAAAAACAACTTAAACTATTTATAGACACATATGCTATTAATATTAAACAGAGGGATGCTTTAGACATGTTAAACTTTATTAAAGAATTAATATAATTTAAAATCTATACGATTGAAATTTAGAAATAAAAATTTTTCATTTTCAAATAAATAAAAATTAGAAAAATGTTTTTTCACATGCAATGAGTATGACCCACAATTTTCATATTTATTTTTAATTAAGTATTACTAATATTATTATTTTTATTATCGTGGTGTTAATTTTATATTGGAGTAAAATAAATATATTAT
>CADBMS010000261.1 GCA_902795935.1 uncultured Methanobrevibacter sp. | reverse complement strand
ACCAAACCATCAACCAAAATAACACTCATCCCACACCCAACACTACAAGAAGGACATAAAGTATGCTCAATTTTCATATATATCACCATAGTTAAAAAGAGCATTATGAATTATATTTCAATTAAATAATCCAATAAAATTCATTCATATTTGAAAATATAAGGAGTTGTTTCACGATTTATAGAAATCATGTAATAATCCTATGACTGATGACAATTTTGTGAAATTTACTCAATAGAAATTTTCAATGAATTATATTAATTATAACTTAATTATTCCCTGGATTTTTACAAGATTTTAACAATATAAAATCAGTGAAAAGCCATTTAACATTCATAATTTACTCTTAAACTAGATTAATTATTATATAAATCATATATTTAAAGATTTAATTAACTAATCCATACTATAATATTACATAATTAGCATATAAATGTTGTTAAAGTATTACTGAAAAAAATAAAAAAAATGAAAAAGATAGAACAATTATAATTATTTTAACTATGTAAAATTATGTTTTTTAGTCTTTTGTTATTTAGCAGAAACATGTGATTTTTAAGTTTTATTTGATTAATGGATTTAAAATTTATTATAGATTATTAATTAAATGTTTTTTATTATATTAAGTTATATAGATTATTTACAACATATGTTATAAAATATTTTAACTATTAAATCCATAATACCTATTTTTAATCATTTAATCAGTATTTTGATTAATCTCTACATGATTTTATTATTTATTAAAAGTCTTTTTTTATTTTTATGGATTGTTTTTCAAAACAAAATCAATATTTATTGATTTAAAAACAATACTTAAATGTAAACTTTTTTTAAATTGATTTACATAATCTGACACTAATTAATGAATTATGTTTAGAAATTCATGTCAAAATAATTGCACAATATTTTGAATTAATACCTGATTAAGTTAAAAAATAAGATATTAATTAAACATTATTAATATCTTTTAAATAAATTATATCATCACAAATAGTGCTTACTAAATCCATATCATGACTAACAAGTAAAAATCCCATTTTACGGTCTTTAACTATTTTTAAAACAGATTCTAATATTTGTACTTGAGTGATTGCATCAAGCATAGTGGTCATCTCATCTGCAATTAAAAATTTAGTCATAGGATTCAAAGCTCTTAAAACAGAAAATCTTTGAAGTTCACCACCAGATAATTCCTGAGGAAAACGTTTCATCCAAGAATTTTGGATACCAAATTCTGATAAAAGATCTTCATCAACATTCCAAGATTCAGATAATATTTTAATCATTTTCCATTTAGGATTCATTACCTTTTCAGGGTGTTGATAAATTAATTGTACAGGACAAAAATCTTTTTTGGGTAAATTATTATCATCTAAAGTTACATTACCCTCATAATTTCGAATATATGCAGATAATATTTTACATAATGTTGACTTACCACTACCACTATCCCCAACTAAACCAAATATTTTATCATTACTAAATTTTACATTAATATCTTTTAAAAGATAGCCTTTAGATGAACTATATTTGAATGAAATATTTTTTCCTATGAGTTCCATCTTTAAACACCATCCTCATATTTAAAACATCTAACTTTCTTATTACCCAGGTTTATTAATTGAGGTCGTTCTTCACTACATTTGTCCAATCGTATTTCACACCTATCATAATATGGACATCCCTTAGGAATTTCACCATGTAATGGTTGATGACCCTTAGTTAATTTAAATCCATTAGCAGGTAATGCATTATACAATGCCTTAGTATAAGGATGAAGTAAATTTTCACCATCACCTGAAAAATCTTTATTCTCAGCAATTTCTATAACATAGCCTGCATAAAATATTCCAATACGATCGGCAATCTCCAAAGCAGCATGTATATCATGAGTAATTAAAAGAACTCCAACACCATCCTCTTTCATCTTTTTAAAATGATTCAATGTTTCTTTAACAGTTTTTTGATCCAAACCAGGTGTTGGTTCATCTGCAACAACTAATTTAGGTTTTGAAAGCAATGCTGTTGAAACAAGCACTCTTCTTGCCATACCCCCCGATAACTGGAAAGGATACATATCATCAACTTCAGGACCCAAATTATACTGTTCAAATATTTTTCTCTGTTTAATCTTTTTTTCTTTCTTTTCATTATCATTTTCAGTATATCCTATTGCTTGATCAGATATCTTCATTAAAGGATCTAAAAAATTCACAGATTGAGGGATTAAAGCAATATCTTTACCCCTTATTTCTTCTTTATCCTTTTGAGATAATACTTTACCCCCATACTTAATAGTTCCACTCAAATTAGCATTTTCAGGCAAAATACCAAAAATTGCATGTGCAAGGAGACTTTTACCAGAACCACTAGATCCTAAAACAGCTAAAATTTCAGCTTCAGACACATCTAAAGTTAAATCCGTTATAACTTTTAAATCTCTTTGATTTAAACCTGCAGTGTATTGTATAAATGAAATAGAAACATTTTCTACATCTAACAATTTATTCATCATAAAAACTCCCTAATCATTTGCACTTGTAGGATCAAGTATCTTCTTAATGTTTTCTCCAGCTATATCAAACAATAAAACTATTATCAATAAAGCTAAACCTGGGAATAAAGCTAACCACCAATTACCTGTTGCAAGATATTTCATAGATTCAGCCAAAATAATACCAATAGCAGGTTCATGAGGTGATAAACCAAAACCTAAAAAGGTTACACTAGCTTCATGCATGATTGCATGAGGGAAAATTAAAATTGTTCCAACAATAATCTGTGTAATAACTAAAGGTAAAATATGTTCTTTTGCAATCCACAATCTAGATTTACCAAAACGTTCAGATAATTTAACAAAATCTGATGTGTTAATTTGTTTTATTTCGGCCCTTAAAACTCTTGTAAGAGATGTCCAATGAGTAAATGCAACTCCTATAGTTACACCTAATGCTCCACCACCTAATGAAATAGAGATTAAAATTATTAATAATATATGTGGAATTGATAGAAACAAATCAACAAACCAAGCTACAAAAGTATCAAATTTTTGATTAATACTTCCAATAAATGCCAAAACAATAGCTATTGCACTACTTAATAATGATGCACATGCACCAATCTGAATACTCAAACCTAAACCTTTAATAGTACGAGTAAACATGTCCCTACCTAACCAATCAGTTCCAAACAAATGTTCAAATGAAGGAGGTTGATTAATAATAAGGAAATTTGTTGTTATCTCTTTAGAATCAATGAAAAAACTACAAATAACTATTAAAACTAAAATTAATATGGTTAATCCAATTATTAATAAAGTTTTAGTTCTTAAATTTATTTTTGAAAGAGGGTTTAAACTTTTATTTTTATTGGGGTTAACCATTATCTTCACCTTCTTTGATTCGAGGATCTACAAAATTATAAACAATATCTGCTATTAAATTACCAGAATACACAAATATTGTACTACAAATAACAATACCTAATAATAGGGGAACATCACTTCTAAGACCTGCTGATACTGCAGCTTGTCCAATACCAGGATAAGTGAATACTTGTTCTACAAGTACTGTTCCACCAAACAATTCAGAAAATCCTAAAAATTGTAATGTAATTGCAGGTAATAAAATATTTCTTATACCATGTCTTTTAATTAAATTCCAACCACTTTCACCTCTAGCTTTTGAAAATAAGAAATAATCAGTATTCATTACTTCAATTAATTTATCTCTTGTAAATAATGCAATAGATGCAACACCTATAATGCTTAATGTAATCATTGGTAATATTAAACGTTTTAACCAATCTAAAAATGATACATCTTCACTTAAAGTACCAATTGGAACTCCTAAACCTGTAGGGAACCAACCAAGATAAACTGCAAATATCATAAGAATAATTAAGGCTATCCAAAATGTTGGTGCAGATTGTAAAATATAACAATAAACTTTTATTACCTTATCAATAATTGTATCTTTTTTAAAACCAGCAATAACTCCCAAAATAAATCCTAAAATTCCTGAAAATAACCAAGATGTTAACATTAAAATCAACGATGCAGTGAATCTTTCTTTAATAACATCAACTACAGGCATTCTGAAAATTAAAGATGTTCCTAAATCACCATGAATAATATTTCCTAACCAATTCACTAATTTAGTTGTAATTGGTTGATTTACACCCCAATAAGCTTCTAATGCAGCTATTTGTTCTTGAGAAACAATCATATTACTAACATAAGTTTTTACAGGATTAATAGGAGACAAGTCTATTAAGAGAAAACTCAATAATATTACAAAAATAATTAATATTATAAATCTAATTAGTTTTTTTCCTAAAAATTTAAGTAATTTTTCATTTTTCATCATATAATATGACCCCTATAAAATAAAAAAAATAAAAATTGAGTTAAATTAATAACCCAACTATTTTATTTAATTATTTTTTAATTGAGGATGTACGAGACCAATCATAGATATTACTAAATACATCTCCACCATGTGGTTGTAATAATGCAGTATCATTAGAAATATCTAAACTTTCATCAACAAAGTATCCATACTTAATTTCTCCAACCCATAACCATGCAGCATCACCTTTAGGTGAAATACCTGTTGTTCCATCCCATGATGCTTTAGACCATTCAGAATAAGACGCATTACGGTCAGATGTCATAGCTGCATCAATGTGAGCATCAACAGCACTATTATTTATAAATGCAGGGTTATTGTATCCTACACCAGCTTGATCACTATAATACTCGGACCACATTGTAGACGGGTCAGTTGAACCGAATCCCCAAACTATAGGTTGACAGTTTTTAATTTTATCCATTTCATCCCAGTTAGAACCTTTAGGATTTATTTCAATTCCAAATTCTTTAGCTTGTTCAGAAACTGTTACTGCAATTGCTTGTCTTTCTGAAGCAGATGAGGAATAGTATAAATCAAATGATGCTTTTAAACCGTCTTTTTCAACAATTCCATCACCATCAGTATCTTCCCATCCTCCTTCTTTTAGAAGTTGTTTTGCTTTTTCAACATCACCATCTTTAATTTCAGCATCTTTATTTGCCCATGGTAATAAATGTGCAATTCCATCATAGTTAGGTACACCTACACCATTTAAAGCTCCAGAAGCAATTGATTTCCTGTTTATACCATAATTTAAAGCTTTTCTTATAGATTCATCCGCAGTTACATTATTACCTATTGGACTTCCATCTTCAGTTGTTTCACCAGTATTATTAACAACAGGCAAATGGATTCCTCTTACATCTATAGTATCCATGAGATACATTTTGTATCCATCTATAGTTTCATTTGCATAAGTTAATGGTACTGCACTAATATCAACCTCTTTATTTTTAGCAGCATTAAATGCAGCCTCATCTTGTGAAAATACCATAGTTAATTTGTCAAATTTTGGTTGAGTTCCATAATAATCTGTGTTTTTCTCTAAAATAACTTGTTGTCCTTTATCCCATTGTACAAATTTGAATGGACCAGAACCGATTGGATTAGAACCATAAGTTCCATTCACATATGAATCTGATGGAACAATACCAATATAAGCAAGTTTATCGATAAAAGTAGAATCTGGTTTGTTTAATGTGAATTTTACAGTAGTTTTATCCACTACAGTTGCATTATCCATACTGCTTAAATCTAAACTAGCACCACTTTTTTTAGCTTCATTATATGTGAAAACAACGTCTTCTGCATCCAAAGTAGAGTTATCAGTGAATTTAACATCATCTCTTAATTTCACAGTATATTCAGTGAAATCAGCATTATTTTCCCAAGAAGTAGCCAAATCACCTTTATATTCCATATTTCTTGTCATTTTTAACAATGTCGATTGTATTAGCGGTTCTGCATAATAATTCCAACCCAGTATTGGATCAAATCCGTCTTCTGGTTCTTCCCCATGACTATCAGGACAAACTACCAGTTCATTATCAGCTCTTTCAACTGAAGTTGATCCACCCATGAGAGAAAATCCTCCAATAACTGCAATTATTACTACAGCAATTATTCCAATAATGTATTTTTCATCCATTATCACACACTCATAATAAAATTTTTAAATAATTGTTATTTGATTATAAAAATAAAATTTTTTAATAACAATTGAAAATTATTTATTAAATTAATGAATATATAACATTTTCTAAAAAAAGTAATACAAAAGGACTTATTTTCAAAAAAAAGTATTAATTATTACTTATTTTTAAGTTATTTATATATAAAGTAATAAAAATTTCAAAATAAAAATATAGAAACAATTTATTAAAAAAAATAATTTAAATAATAGACTGTCAATTACACAATAAAACCATAATAAATTTTTTTTATAAATTATTAAGATAATTAAAGTTTAACAAAAAATAAACAAATTAATAAGAACCATTACATCACATTATACTACTTTAAACCATTAAATATATTTTAATAAAGTTTTAGGATTCCTAAATAAAAAGTTATAAAAGAGCAACAACATAAAATATTATCTAAATATATTACGTGATAATATGAGCTGTTGGAAATACTGGGCAAAAATCAAAGAAATTGCAAATGATTTAGAAGAATATGGCGTCGATTCATTAAAAGATATTAATTCACTAGATGATGTTGATTTAAATGAAATTACAAAAAAATTAGATGAAATTGAAATTATTGCCCATGATGACGAAATTGATTTTGATTCAGCAAAACATATTTTAGATGACGACCGTATGAATAAAGCTTTAAAATTGATTAGAAAATTTTATCTATATATCGGGGCTAGATTAGAAACAGACATTGCCAATCGCATTATTAATTCTGATGATGCTGATGCCGTATTAAAAGATTTTCATTTTTATGAACGTTATGAAGGTTTACTCACTAATGAATCAAAATTAGCAAATTTTAAGGATAAAACTTTCGTATTTATTGGTAGTGGCCCATTACCACTAACATTAATTATGTTTTATAAAAAATTTGCTTGCAAATGCATTGGTATTGAAATTCAAGAAGATATTGCTAAATTAAGCAGAAAAGTTATTGATAAACTAGGATTATCTGACAACATCGAAATTATTGTTGGTGATGAAACCAGTTTAAAAGATATTGATTTTGACATTGTTATGGTTGCTGCTTTTGCTGAGCCTAAAGAAAGAGTTTTTGCTAATGTTTGGAGCCTGGTAGATGATATAAACCCAGTATTGGTTCGTACTTATAGTGGTATGAGGGCTATTTTATACGCACCTTTAACAGATAAGGTTTTACGTGGTTTCCACAAAGAAGTTATGTTATTACCTATTGGCAATACTAATAACACCAGTGTTTTATTAAGAAAAATTTTATAATTTTTTTCTTAATAGATAAAGTTATTTTTTTT
>CADBMS010000260.1 GCA_902795935.1 uncultured Methanobrevibacter sp. | reverse complement strand
TTAAAAGCCTATTAGTGGAGTATTTATTTGATGATAATGATGAATTGAAAATTTTGGATCCTTATTTATTTTTATATATTCCTTTATCTAATAGTAAACAAAGCACAGGTGAAAAACGTATCGCTTTGTTTATGAGAGACGTTTTCTTCCAAAACAATGATCTTATAAAAAGTTTCTTTGAAAAAAAAGATTCTGACCATCTTATTATTAATTTAATTTTAAATAATATACCTGATTTGCCTGATGAAGAAACTGATATCACATATTATAAGTATTTTGATGAGATTGTAGATCTTTTTAATAAAGATATCGATTTTGCCCTTTCTCACGAGGATTTTTTTGTAGAGAACATGCATAATATTTTTGCATATTACTATTTCTTTTATATATCTCAATTAATTCTTAGAATAGGTCAGGGTTTTAATGCAAATGATTTATCAGAAGAAACTAAAGAGTTAAAAGATAAATGGGAACCATTATATTATTTATTGGATTGGGAAAATGCTAGTAAAAAACGTAAATCTTTAGAAATGGGATATTCTTTTTTAAAAGATCAATCAAGAGATTTATTTTCTAAAATGACTCTAATTGATCAATTAAATACGTTATTAGGGACTCATGCTTATTTGGAGAAAGATATGTTGGGCTATTATAATGATTTAAAAAAGGAAGATAAAATAGAATTATTAAAATGGTTAAGTGAGTGGGTAAAAACCTATAGAAAAACCATTGGTTTTGAAGAAGAAGTTTCAGAGAACTCTTTTGAAAGTTTAGTAAAGGTTCTTTATGAAAGTATTAATAATCCAAGCCTTGCAGTAGATAAGGCAACCAAATCCAGGTATTCAAAAAACATAGAAGAAATAGCTAAAAAATATTTAGCTAAACGCAGAGGTTCTTATGGGTATGTACTTAACATGAGTAAAGATATGTTGTTAACAATAACTGCATTATGTGTTCAAGATGACAAAATAAAAGTAAATCAGTTATTTGAGAAGTATCAAGAAAGAGGTATTTATTTTGATACAGACTCAAAAAATGAAGTAGTTGAATTTTTAACTAAATTAAATCTTATTGATAAGAAAAGCGATAGTGGAGATGCTCAATATGTCAGACCAATTTTATCATTATCTTTCTGAACAATTATTAGAATATTTTTATAAAAGTAAACTTAAGGAAGGAGGCAGATTTTTTATAAATTTTGATGAGGAAGATCAAGTAAAGTCTTTTTATAATAGTTTTAAAGGTGTTGCTGGAGATTTAGTTTCAGAATTCATTTATATTGATGAAGTTTCAAATGAAATCTATAATACCTATTCCTTAGATATAAATGGTGTAAAATTAGTTGTTGCAGAAAGTTTTAGAACAAATATAAATTTTTTAGTTAAATTAAGAAATTTAGTTCCTACACAGAGAGATATATGGGAAAATACCTCTATTTTAATCATATGTCATGATGCTAATGATAGTATATTTAATGCTGTCGGAAATTTAGAAAAAGAGGGTATGCCTTTCAATGTAAAATATATCTCTGAGAATATCGAAGAAGAAATTGATAATTCTGAATTAGACATTAAAGATAAATGTAGAGCTAAATTTGCTTTAAAAAACCAAGAAGATGAGACATTTCAAATTACTTTATGGGATTATAAACCTATATTATCAATAATAAAAAAAGGTCGCATCGATGATGATGACTTGGAAGAATTAAATCTTTTTAAAGACAATCATTTAGAAACTTTATTCTCACCAAATGACTCTCTTAAGGAGGCATGTAAAAAAATTAATAGCCGGTTAAAGAAAAATTTTGAGACTTTTGTTAAAGTGAAAAGTTATTCTCAGTACGATAACAAAAGAGAAAAATTAGAAAAAATGTTTACAAGTACCATAGTAACTAAATTAATGAAAGATGATTGGTATAAAGTAGAATGGAACGAAATTTGGACATCTATGATTAAACGTAAGGAAGAATTAGAAAATCCTTTAGAATATGAAGAAAATCATACAACAATTGAGAATAATTTAGTTTATTGGGATAGGCCTTCTTCAACTACTAAATCAGGATTAAGAAAACGCAATATTTTAGTTTTTAACGATAAAAATTGTAACAATATTTCTTTAAAATTTAAATTTGACGACAATCTTTCTAATAATTATCTTAATCCAAATGACAAATCAATTGCTGAAACATCTGGCAAATCTTTAAAAGTAAGTTTTGATGTGGAAACCACAAAACCAACTTTCAAATCAATCAGATATAAACATAAGTTTAATTATAATAAGAAAAGTAATAATGAAGAAGGTCCAGTAACAGATTTCACATTTAATATTTTAGTATTAAATTCTACTCAAGATATATTTAAATCCATCAAATCTCGTTATTCCTTAAATAAAAAATATATCATTGTCACAAATGATGAAGATAGTGATGAGATAACCTTTGGAAATGGTTCACAAAATATTACTTCTGAAATTGAGAATAATGGTGATGATATTTATCTATACGATGAAAACAAACTTTTCATTTCGGAACAGTCTCCTGCATGGGATAATGGTGAATTAAGCTTTAATTTAATTTACAATAACAATTTAATTCCTTTTTTAATTAAAGAGAAAAAAGAAAGAACCATTCCTAAAACTTCTTCTTACATATGGAATATTAAAAGAAAAAATATGGAAAATATTGTATTTAATGATGTTAAGGCAATTCAGGGTACAAGTAGTTTTTATCTAGAAGATAAATTTAAATATTTCTTAGATTTGGAAAAACAGATTATAAAAAATAATATTTTTTATGCTAAAGAAATTGATCATTCAATTAAAAAAATGGATGATGTTTCATATAATGAAGATTTAGAAAAAGCTTATATATCAATATTGGACTATTTTAAAAATTATGACGATTCACCTGAAGATAACTTACCAAGTTTATTTTATTTAGATGATGAATTAAAGAATTTATATGAAAATTTCATATCATTGTTCAATAAAGAAATTTCTGAAATTCCAGAAGGTTCTTCTCTATCAAATATTGAAACTAAGAAAGATTTACTTAAATTAGGGCGTATAGATACGGAAAATAGGATAATGTACTCCCCGTTGGCTCCGATAAATATAGCATATCAATTAGAACTTTCAAATCAATGTGGAAATGAAGACTTGTCTACTAATATTGTAGGGCGTCTGGTTCCAAATAATTTAATACCTTTTTTATGTTCTGATGATGATGAGTTGTATAAACCTATATTCCAAAGTTATGCTCATGAGTGGATAATTTATGAAAAAGAAAGTAAAGTATCAATAGGTACTACAAATGCATTTATATCTAGTCTTGTTTCTGAGAAATTAACCCAATTTGTTAAACATTTCTCATATTTATTTGATGTAAACACATTATCACCTATTAAAATCAATTTAGTTAACATTTCTGATGATGTAGAGGTTGTTAAAGGAATATTTGATTTTGTAAGATCAAGATTGCCTGATAAATTAAAAAATAAAAAAATAATTCCAGTTGAGATTAACATATATTCAGATTATGGGGGAAGTAGTTTTGATAAGTTCTTTGAATGTAATTCAGAAGATCAATTTATACGAGAATTTGGTTTAAAAAATCTTGGTTCTGACTTGTATGATTCTATAGATATCATTCATTTAGTTCAGAATAATATTAGTTACTTTAAACATCCTTATATCAATAAAGGTTATGAATATGCCCACATTTCATTTTTTAAAGTTAATTCCCATAATACCATAGCTGATACAAATATGGATATTATAGAAACAGGTTTG
>CADBMS010000259.1 GCA_902795935.1 uncultured Methanobrevibacter sp. | reverse complement strand
TTATTTTTTCTAATACTTCAAAATTTTTATAGAAATCAAGCCTATTAGTAAAAGAATCAAAAAAATAATCAAATTCTAAAGCAATAGTCTTTTTTCTTTTATCAAAAATTTCTTTTAGAAACTTTTTCATTAATTCTATCTTTTCTTCATTTACTTCATGTTCAGGAAATGATAAATTAATTACTTGGCAACGAGAAACAATAGTTGGAAGTATTTTTTCAAAATTTTCAGTTAATAAAATTGCATATATTCCTTCTTCTGGTTCTTCTAAAAATTTCAATATTTTATTACTAATAACTGTTGATAATCTTTCAAATCCATAGATTATATAGACTCTACGACCATTTTCTCTTACCGATTTTGTTTCCATATAAGTAAGCAATTTATTAATCTCTTCATTATTTATACCAATAGTATCAGGATTAACAATATATAAATCATCAAGTTCTTCATTATCTATCTTATAACTAATGTCCTCATACTCAAATGAATCAACATTAATATCTTGCAATATAATAGTTTTGGCTAAATCTTTTGCATAAGAATATGCTTCTTCAAGAGAGTTAACATTTAGTAAATAAGCATGCGAAAAACTAGTAATTTTACTAGTTATATTTTTAAAATCATCTAAATTAGTTATTTTTGCCATGTTATACTCCTATTGTTTTTATTACTAATAAAATAATTAAGCCACTAATATCAAAAAATGTAGTAAATCCTATTGTCCATGCATTTATCGGTAAAACAATATTAAAATTTACTGCAATCATATTAAATGCATAAATTAAAAAAGCCGACATAATTATCTTTTTTATATATTTAATCACTATCTCACCAGTAAAAAATATGTGGATTTATTTATTTTATGAAATAGTTTTACGATTATCAAAAGCTTTTTCTAAAGTAAGTGAATCTACATATTCCATATCAGCTCCCATTGGTATTCCAGAAGCAATACGTGTTACTTTAATATTCATATCACTCAAAATATTGTTAATATATAAAGCAGTCATTTCTCCTTCAATACATTGTTTAAAAGCCACTATAATTTCTTTATATTTTTCTTCTTGTATTCTTTTAATAAGAGAATTTAATTGTAATTCATCGGGATTAATACCATTAAACGACGAAATCAAACCGTTTAAAACATGATAATATCCTTTATATGTGCCAAGTTTTTCAATAGAAAAAACTGTTTTAGGATCCTCTACTAAACATAACATATCATGATTTCTTGTATTATCTTTACAAATCAAACAAGTATCATCTTCAGATAAGTTATTACATATTTTACATCTTTTGATATTATTTCCAGCATCAATAATATTTTTACTTAAAGATTCTATTTGTTCTTTTTCCATATTTAAAACAGAAAAAGCCAGTCTTTCAGCTGTTTTCTCGCCTATTCCTGGAAAATATTTAAAAGATTCAATTAAATTCTTAATACTTTTAGGATACATAATAAACTCCTAGAATGGAAGTCCTTTAGTATATTTACCTAACTTATCTTCAGTTTCTTTATCAATTTTACTTAAGCAATCATTTACTGCAACCATAATCATATCTTCTAACATTTCAAGGTCATCTGAAGAAAAATCATCTTCTTTTTTTATCTCTACTTTTTCAATTCTCTTTGTACCTTTCATAGTTACTTTAACTAATCCATTTTCTCCTTCAAATGTAGAATTATTAATTTTTTCTTGTTCTGCTAACATTTGTTTTTGCATTTGTTGTGCTTGTCTTAACATAGCTTGCATATTCATATTTCATCTCTCCTATTCTATATCAACTAAATCAGACCCAAATAAGTCTAAGGCCTGATCAATTAAATTATTATTTTCATTAACTAGTTTATCATGTTCTTCCTGAATTTCATAGATAATATTATTTTTCATATCACTAATATATTTTTCTTTAACAGAATCAAATTCTTTATTAGAAATTGCAACAATCTTTAAAGGATGATATATTTTAACAATAAAATCTTCTATTGGCACTAAATTCGAATAAATATTATTCATAAGTCCATCAGAAACAACTGTAAGTATCACGTTATCAGTTCCAACAACCATTGGTGTTGTATCGGATAATAGTTGAGCTACTTTACCAAATTTTTCGTCCATAAAATATTCGCTAAGATTATTCCATATTTTAGTTAGTTCTGTTTTATAATTTTTATTAGCCGTTGCCATTGCATTATTAATTCTTATTTTTTTAACATCTTCATTTATCGTAATAGTTGAAGTTTTTTCTATTTTTTTAGTTTTTTTACCATCATTTTGATCATTTTTAGTTGTTTTATCCGTTTTTTCTTCATTTATTGCTTGGGAAATAATTTCCTGGGAAATATTTTTTTTAGAATCTTGGGAAATATTTCCTAAAGTGTCTTGTTCGATAAATTTAAGAATATAAACTTGAACAATAACCATTGGATTAATAGCATCTTTAATTCTGTTTAAGATATCATTTAGCACTGATACTAACTCAACATTTTGAGAAATATTTCCCAAAATATCTTTTTTATTAAGGTAATAATCGACTATCTTATCTCTTACTAAAAGCATTATTCTCTCAATAAAATTTTTAAAATCATAACCAGTCTCATTAATTTTATCAATAATTTCTAATATTTCTTTAATATTTTTTTCAAAAATCAATTGATAGAACTTACATATTTCTTCTTGTGATATCATTCCATTAATGTTTTTAAAAACATCAACAGTTATTTTATCATTAGTAAATGATCGAATTTTATCTAGCATACTAATAGCATCACGTAATCCACCATTAGAAAATTGTGCAATCTCTGTTATAGCATCATTTGTTATATCAATATTTTCTTTTTCAGAAATATATTTTAATCTTTGTTCCAAACTTTTCAAACTAATTCGACCAAAGTTATAACACTGACAACGTGAAACAATCGTTTCAGGCACTTCATAAAATTCAGTAGTAGCTAAAATAAAAACTACATAACTTGGAGGTTCTTCTAAAGTTTTAAGTAATGCATTAAAAGCACTATTAGTTAACATATGAACTTCGTCAATAATATATACTTTATATTTTAATTCACTTGGAACTATTGATATTTTATTTTTAAGATCACGTATTTGATCAACACCATTGTTACTTGCCGCATCAATTTCAATTATATCAACTGAGCCATTATTAGCTGAATTACAATATTCACATTCATTACAAACATCATCATTACTCGTGAAATGATCACAATTAATTGCTTTAGCAAAAATCTTAGCCATTGAGGTTTTACCTATACCACGTGGTCCAGAAAATAAATAAGCATGTGATATTTTATTGTTTTTTATCGAATTAACAAGTATTTTTTTTATATTATCTTGATCAATAAAATCATCAAAAGTACTTGGACGATATTTACGATATAAAGCTTGATATGCCATACTAGTTCCTCCTTCTTATATTATACATTAAAACAAAAATTAATGCTATTAAAAAAATGGATTTTTACATCCATTTAACGCTTATTACTAAAAAACTCTGTTAAGATATTAGAACATTCTTTATTATTCAAATATTCAATTTCAACAAAATGATCTGAATCTTTATTTTGCAAAATATTATGAATTATCTCTTTATTAGATTTATTGTTAGATTCACATCCAATATAAATTTTTTTAATACGGGCACCAACAATAGCACCTGCACACATAGGACAAGGTTCGAGAGTAACAAACATTTCACAATCATTAAGCCTCCAGTCACCAATATAATTACTTGCTTCAATTATAGAAATTATTTCAGCGTGATTGGTAATATTATTAGTACTTCGTTTTAAATTATGAGATTTTGCAATTATCTTGTTTTTTTTTGTAATAACTGCACCAACAGGAACTTCATTTAAATTAAAAGCAATTTTTGCTTCATCTAATGCACAACTTAAAAATTTATCATTCATATTAACTCCAAAAAAAATGTGCACATAAAAGTTGAACGTTAAGGCTGCTATATTTCTATCCTGACCTGGTTCCGCGCTTTTATTGCACGAATAGATAATATCATAAAACTTATAATTAATCAAGTGCTATTTCTATCATTTCACGCGAAATGAAAAAACAAGGATTATTCATCCTCGTTTTGTAAATCTTCTGGTTCACCTAAATCGGAAGATTCATCTTCATCTTCTTTAACAACAGTTGCTACAGTGGCAACACTACAATTTTCTTTCAGATTAATTAATCTTACTCCT
>CADBMS010000258.1 GCA_902795935.1 uncultured Methanobrevibacter sp. | reverse complement strand
TAGTTTTAGGAGTATATTTCTTATTTGAACTGATAATTTTTTGCTTTAACTTTCTTATTATAATTTTATTTGTTTTACTTACTGCATTATATTTACTTGTTGCAGGAGAACTAATTTTTATAGTGTATGTTTTTTTCTTGGATAATTTAATCTTTAATTTTATTATTCCTTTCTTGTTAGTTGTTTTTATGTATGTTTTACCATTTATTTTGATTGTTACTTTTTTATTAGGAATTACTTTATTATTCTGATCTTTAAGAACTATATTGTAATAATTTACAGTATTTGGAGTAAATATTTTATTATTGCTTGTAATTTTTTGGTTTAATTTTTTAATAGTAATAGTTACTTTTGCAGTTGATTTATTATATGGAGCATTTCCATCAAAACTTACAATAAGAGTGTAATTTTTTTCAGTTGTTAGTTTTATTTGTAATTTAGCATTCCCATTATTATCAGTTTTTATTTGATAATTTTTTGAATTTAACGTGAAAATTAGTAATCTATTTACTAAAGGATTTCCAGCAAAATCTGTTAATTTTGCAGTAATATATTCTCCAGAATTTGGAGTAGTTTTCATATTATTAATAGTTATTTTTGTATTAATATTGTCTTCTGGAATATCAGAATCAACTACATTAAAAGTTTTGTATGGATTAGAAGTATAAACATCATATAATCCTGGAAGGCATACTGTTAATATGTTACCTGTTTTTAAGTAGTCTTTTTCAGTGAAACTTACAGTTGCAGTTCCATTTTTAATTAACACAGTTTTATATACATCACCAGTTTGAGGTGTTGCTTTGTTATTATTTTTATTAAGATAAAATGTTACAGGTACTGAACTTATATCAGTTGCAATATTTCCATCATCATCTATGATAGATATGCTATATGTTCCTTTTTTATCTTGTGAAATTTCAGTTAACTTGAGATAAAGATTAATTTTATTCCAAACAATATTCGGTGCTTTAGAAAGAGTAGCTCCACAAATCGTTTCATCTATAAGATATGCATGTTTAAGGTATACTACACTAGATGTCCCATCATATACATATTCTTCATTTGTAGTGTCACCTGAAATTATATGGAATACAACTTTTTCTTTGTGTCCAATGAAATAATTATTATCAACTATTTCTAATTTTTCAGCACCCGAATTTGCATTCATATTTTCTGTACGAGGCCCATTTAATACACCATAAAGTCCATTTTGCCTAATGTAGTTTCCTTTAATTTCAATTTTTGTTAAATTACAGTTTACATAAATTCCAGCACCAATTATGGAATTAAAATCATCACCATCACGATTATATGCAATATAATTATTAGTTATATAAATATAATTTCCAGAATATGATGTTACTCCAGCATTAGTATTATGAGTAATATTATTCGTATTTATTGTTACATAACTACTACCATCACCAATGTAAATTCCAGTAACAGCATTATTGGTTATAAGATTATTAGTAATATTTATTTTAGATGAAATTTTAATAGAAATTCCATTTTTTGAATTTTTAATAATTGAATTATCAATAATGATATTATCAGAATTTTCTAGGCGAATTCCATCACCATAAGTTGTGTTAATTGTACAATCCAATATTTTAACATCAGATGCACCTCTTACAAATACTCCATAAGAATCATCATCTATTTGATTTATAAGAGTGAAACCTTGTATAATCGTACCACTTGCTTCAGGACTTACATAAAATAAACCATATGCGCCTGACCCCTCAGTATTAGACGGGCATGGAGTCATTGTAGTTCCAACATTACTTATAATAGTTAATTTCTTATTAACTACAAAATGACAATGCATATAACTTTTTCCTGAGATTATTATAGTATCTCCAGATTTTGCATTATCAATAGCATTTTGTATTGTAGGATTAGACATTTGATTAGTTGCACTACCATCAATAGTAATTGTAGAACCTAAAATTTGATTATCCACATTAGATGTTTTTAAACTTTCATGTTTTTTAGTAGCATCATTTAATTTTGAATTACTTTTTGAATTTGTAGTTAGGTTTTTATTTAAATCCGTGCTTCCTAAAAAATCTTCTTTTTCTTTTTTATTCACTGTATTAACATCTATTGTGTTTTGTTGATTTATTTCATTTAAATCTTCATTAATAGATGTCTTTTCTATATTAATTTCTTGGTTGTCTGTAGCTACAACAGTACCAATATTTAATAAAATCAGTGAAAGTAAAGAAATTAATATTATCCTTTTATTCATATTTTCACCATTTAAGGTATTTTATTATTTTAAATCATGACTACGAATAGTAAGCCTGTTTAGTTATTATAAATAGCGTTTTTTGGAATTAAATCATTTATAACCATCATAAAAAAATAATGTATAAAAAAAATAGAAAAAAGAAAAGTAATAAAAAAATTACTTTTCAAAACATAGCCATTATTTTATGGTAACCTTTACAGATTTTGAAATAGTTTTATATCCAGCATCTCCATCAAATTTGATTTTGACTGTGTAGTTACCTTTTTTAGTTAATTTTAAGTTTACAGTAGCTACACCTTTTTTATTGGTTTTTGCAATGTAAGTTTTTTTACCAATTTTAAAGCTGATATATTTATCTTTTATGACTTTTCCAGTTTTTGTTTTAAGGGTTACTGAGAATTTTTTAGTTTTTGCTTTGCGTTTATATGTTTTAGCTTTTGCAGTTAATTTAGTAACTTGAGGTTTAGCTTTCACTGTTTTAGTTACTGTTTTAGTTACTGTTTTAGTTTCTGTTTTAGTTTCAGTAGGCACTTTAAAGACTAAATTATTTGAACTTGCTTTAAATTTATCATTTCCTGCAAATGAAAGAGTAATATTACCTTCTTGTTGACCTAAATCAATTATTGCATAACCATTTTCATCAGTTTCAACAGTTCCATTTACGCCATTAATAGAGTAAGAAATTTTTTCTGAAGCCAAAGCATTTCCATTAAATTCTCTTAATAAAACAGTAATCTTTTTATCAGAAGTTGAAATATTTGCAATATCTAATGAAGTATCAATTTTTTCAGCTTTTGGAATTATAATATCTTCTCCAGTTCCCCAATCATCAAACCATACATCTAACTGATCTACACCAGGAGCTAAAGTATTATCTTTAATTGTGATAGCTTCACTAGGATTTAATGAACCAGATCGAGATACAATTCTAACAAAAGTTATACTATATGGATTAACAGTATCATTAAGAAGGTCTACTTTATTTCCAGTTATAATAATGCCACCAATTGGACTTGGATAACCATGAGCAGTATTACCACTTTCTGCTATAATTAAAGTACTGTTGTCTCTTGCTTTAAATGTATTATCGATAAATTTATATCCATTAGCTGCTTTTTGAGTGGAAATAACAGGTAAATTATCTTTAACTATTGTAGTGCGATTATAACATACACCACAATCTATAAATGTATTATTATACAATTCAGAACCCTCAGTAGATGCTCCTCCAAAGTAAATTGCATAAACAGTATTATTAAATGTATTATTTATTACTTTACAATTTTTTGAATTCGAGTATATAGACATACCATCAAGCATCTGTCCATCAAAGGTATTGTTTTCAACAAGTATGTTTGTTGATCCCTTAATAGCAACACCATAGGTTCCCTCTTCATCCATACCAGTATTAGTTACTTGTTTAGTAGATCCAGTAAAATAGTTATTCGTGATTTTTGCATTAGTTGCCTTATCACTGAATACACCATACTTAAAGTCAAGAGAACTACAATTATCCATTATTTGATTATCACCTTTCATAACAACTGGAATACCTTTTATTTCTTCACCATATGGTTTTGCACCATCAAGGTTTTTAAATATAATTCCTTGAAGAGTAATTCCAGATCCGGTTAAAATAAAAGTTCCTTCAGCAGTTTGTGCAGAACCATTAATTTCAATTATAGTGTTATCTCCTTTGATTGATAAATTATTTTGAGATACGATCCAAAACTTGTCACCTACATTATAAGTACTATCTTTTTTTAATTTTATTATATCTCCATCTTTAGCACTATCAAGAG
>CADBMS010000257.1 GCA_902795935.1 uncultured Methanobrevibacter sp. | reverse complement strand
TCGCCTTTCACAACAAGAATAAGGGCAGTTATAGGAAGAGATATTGGGGCAGTTCCAAGTCCATTTAATTCATTTTTATTGCTGCAAGGATTAGAAACATTAAGTTTAAGAATAGAAAAACATGCACAAAATGCATTAGCAGTAGCTAAACATTTGGAATCACATCCTAAAGTAGCATGGGTAACATATTCTGGTTTAGAATCCAGTTCAAATCATGAAATTGCTAAAAAATATGCAGAAAAAGGATATGGGGGAATAGTTTCATTTGGTCTTAAATCAGGATATCAAGGTGCAATAGACTTTATAAATAATACTGAATTATTATCATTACTTGCAAATATTGGTGATGCAAAATCATTAGTTATCCATCCAGCTTCAACAACCCATTCACAACTTACAGAAGAACAACAAAGAGCAACAGGAGTAACACCGGATTTAATAAGATTTTCAGTAGGTATTGAAGATTTAGAAGATATATTAGCTGATGTTGATCAAGCATTAGACAAAATATCTTAGATTATCTAATTCATTTTATTGGAGGTATTTTTTTGGCATATGGTAAATCTCTTGGAATTGTAGAAACTCAATATTATACCTTAAATGAAGATTTAAAACTAGAATCTAATAATAATATAAAAAAGCCAATTATAGCATATGAAACATATGGAACATTAAATTCTCAAAAAACTAATGCTATACTAATTTGTCATGCATTAACAGGTGATGCTCATGTGGCAGGTTGGCACAAAGGTGCAGATAAATCTGGTTGGTGGAATACTATTGTTGGCCCTGGAAAACCATTAGACACAAATAAATACTTTATAATATGTTCAAATGTTATTGGAAGCTGTAAAGGTACAACGGGTCCTAATTCTATAAATCCAGACACACAAAAAGAATATGCTTTAGATTTTCCAATTATAACAATTAAAGATATGGTGAATTTACAAAAAAAACTCTTAGATTATTTAGAAATATCTCAATTATATGCAGTAATTGGAGGATCAATGGGTGGAATGCAAGCATTACAATGGACAATAACTTACCCGAATATGATGAAAAATGCAATAATTATAGCATCAGCAGCATATTCTAATCCACAGCAAATAGCATTTAATGCAGTAGAAAGAAGGGCTATTATTGAAGATGCTAATTGGAATAATGGAAATTATTATAATTCAAATAAAAAACCAGAACAAGGATTATCTGTAGCTAGAATGATAGGTCATATTACTTATTTGAGTAATGATTCAATGTATGAAAAATTTGGTAGACGATTACAAGATAAAGAATTTTTCAGTTATGATTTCGGTACAGAATTCCAAGTTGAAAGTTATCTTGAATATCAAGGGGTTTCATTTACTAAAAAATTTGATGCAAACAGTTACCTCTATTTAACAAAAGCACTTGATTATTTTGATGTAAGGAAAAATAATTCTCTAGAAGAAGGATTAAAACCAATAAAAGCAAGAATGCTATTAATATCCATAAATTCTGATTGGTTATATACTCCGGGGCATATGGAAGAAATAGTTTTAGCCCTAAGAGCAAATAATGTTGATGTAAGTTACTCTAAACTAAACTCTGAATATGGTCATGATTCATTTTTAATAGAAAATGGGCAAATGAATTATATTATCACCAATTTTCTATCAAATGCTCGTGTGAAAGATGTTATGAATAAATCACCTATAACCCTAAAAGAGAATAAAACTGTTAAAGATGCTGCAGAATTAATGTTAAAAAATAATAAAACACACATACCTGTAGTTAAATCAAATAATGAATTAGTAGGTATTATTACATCATGGGATTTATCTAAATCAATTGCAAAAAACAATAATAACATAGAAGAAATAATGACAAAAAATGTTGTAACTTGTAGGGAATATGATTCTCTTTATGAAGTTGCTCTTAAAATGGAAAAACAAAATATATCTGGGTTACCCGTAATTAATAAGCAAAAACAGGTAATAGGAATTATATCTTCAAGTTCTATCAGATTTAAAAACAACATATAAACATTAAATTTCATTAAATTACAATTTCATACTCTATTTTTCTATTATCTCTAATTCTAGAATCCATATCAACTAAATCATAAACTAACGGATTACAAATAAGAACAGTCCATACAAAATAGGTTATTTCAATAAATTCACTATTCAAGTCAATATTGTCATGAATTAGTGGACATTCATATGGAAATTCACTTTCATCAAATATTAAATGAAATTCTCCATTTTTACTTAAATGAGGGATTAATGGAAAAGTTCTACATTGAATGGGTCGGATACTTCTATTACATTTAGGTGGATTAATACATTTTACAAGGTATATATTGTCTTTCCAAGAATGAGGATACTTAATTTCTTTTGAATCAAGATGGTATAATTCAAAACTATTATCTTCACCATACATTAATTCTTCACCAGGTAAAAGATACAAAACAAGTTCATCACTATCTTTATTTTCAATATCATAAACACAACACACTTCACCACATAATTTACCACAATCAAAATTAACAGGAGATATTTTATCCAATAAATTATATATTTTTGGAATTATTCTTTTCATTTCAGGGGTAGGTATTCTCTTTATATAATCTTGATTTTCTTTTATTAGAATCATTTTTTCATCAAAAACTTCAATAAGATCTAATAAATTATCATTAATATCTTCAATAAATAAATCTAAAAATGAATTTAAATATATGCTCATAGAGTATTTATTAGAAGGATTTATAATAATTTCATTATACTCTTCATCAGCATCTTTTAGCATATTTGCTAAATCTTCAGTATATATCACTATAGTTGAACTTTGTATACCTGATTCTTTAAATTTTTCAGAACTAGTAAACAAAGGTAAGATAACAGAGTTATTATCATCATAAATTTTTATTGGTTTAAACTTTAATGGTTCATCTAAAGTTATTGTTTCACTAATATGGGGGTTTTCAAAATCAAAAGAATCTGAGACTATTTCAATAGGTAGGTATAGTTGTGATTTTGTTAATTCTTTAAGTAAAATCTCTTCTTCATAAATAGTCATGATTTCAGGTTCAATCATCATTAATTTTTCAAGTTTTTTATTATCAAATTTCATATAATACTTCTTAAATATTAAAATAAGTATTTATAAACTTTATTTTAGATATAAAAATTATTTGGGCTCTGAATTTTTTGTTGAAAATTCTGTTAATTTTTTGTATTTTTGTTTCTTT
>CADBMS010000256.1 GCA_902795935.1 uncultured Methanobrevibacter sp. | reverse complement strand
AAAATTCAGACCCCTAAATTATTTTTTTATTAACATACATAATATTTTATCACTCATTAGTGATAAACATTTAGTAAAAAACTATAAAACATAAATCAAGTGAAAAAGAAAACGATTTTAAGGGTGCATACCCCAAGATTCTAGTGAATTAATTTCATTAAATCCAAACATAATATTCATATTATGAATTGCTTGACCTGAAGCACCTTTAACTAAATTATCAATTGCAGATACAATTACTATACGGCCGGTGTTATCTACTTCAAAACACCCAATATGTGCAAAATTAGAACCTCTAACTGCACTTAAATGAGGCATTTCACCATCAGTTAAAATTTCAACAAAAGGTTCATCTTTATAAGCATTTTGATAAAGTTTTTCTAAATAAGAAGTAGCAATATTCTCTTTAACATCGTTTTTTAAGAAAATATGAACAGTACTAATAATTCCACGAATAACAGGCACTAAATGAGGTGTAAAACTAACTTTAACATCTTTATCAAATTTATTCAATTCTTGTGAAATTTCACTCATATGTCTATGATTTGTAACTTTATAAGGAACAACATTATCACTACATACTGGAAAATGAGTTAAACTATTAGGATTAACACCAGTTCCACTAACACCACTTTTAGCATCAATAACAACCCTGTCAATCATTTTTTTAGTAACAATAGGAGTTGATGCTAAAATAGAACCCGTTGGAAAACAACCAGGATTAGCAACTAAATTAGCTTTCTTTATATCATCACGATACAATTCTGGAAGTCCATAAACTGCATCAAATTCACCAGTATGTTTAATACCATACCATTTTTCATAAACAGTTATATCATCATAACGATAATCACCACTAAGATCGATTACCTTAATTCCAGCATCTAACAAGTTAGGTATAATTTTCATTGAAGCACCATGAGGAGTAGCAGTGAAAACCAGATCAGCATCAATTTTAGAATGTTGCTTATTCTCAAAAATCAAATCTGAATTTCTAATATGTGGATGAATTTTATAAACTTCTTTACCTTCATGTTGTCTAGAAGTTATAGTTGTAACTTCCGCTTCAGAATGATTACTTAAAAAACGAAGCAATTCACCACCAGTATAACCACTTGCCCCAATAATAGCCACATTTATCATTTTTATCACACAATCTAAATATATTATAATTAGTTTTAATCACAATCATCAAACGCATTATTTGCAAAATCTATATTCTTAATTTTTTGTATAATCTTACAAGAACTATCCAAACAAGATTTTTTATATTTATAAACTCTTTTAACTTCACAATCCAAATTCCGTTTCTTCAAACTTTCTCTTAATTTATTTAAATCAAAACTTTGATCTTGACCTATAGCAATAATATCTGGTTTTAATTTTTCCACAATTGCAAACATATCAGTTTCACTACCCAAATATGCTTCATCAACTGGTTTCAAAAATTTTATCATTTCCAATCTTTGATTTTCATTAATTATAGGTATTCTTTTTTTATTACAAACTGTAGAATCTCTTGCAATAACAACTACCAATTTACTATTCCCACCACCTAATTTTTTAGCTTCTTCCAAATATAAGCCATGTCCCGGATGAATTAAATCAAAAGTTCCTGTCGCCATTACAATCTTCATAAGAATTTCACCATAAATAATAACTATTTAACAATTAATTATAAATTTTCATATTTTAATGCATCTTTAAAATCAATATTACCTTTATAAACAGCAGAACCCACAACAATACCTTTAACACCAGTACTTTGTAATTTTTTAATATCATCTAGAGTACTTATACCTCCAGAGTACACAACAGGAATATTAACCGCATTAACTAAATCAAGAATAGGTTGCTCATTAAAACCTCGTAATAATCCTTCATAATCTACATTAGTAAATAATATACTTCCTACCCCATATTTATCTAAAAATTGAGCAAATTCAGGAGCAGATTTACTAGTTTTTTCAGTCCAACCTTTAATAACAACTTTATTATCTTTACTATCTAATGAAACCATAATTCTTTCATCACCATACTCCTTAGATAATTTTTGAATAATTTCCGGTTCTTTAATTGCCATAGTTCCAATAATAATCCTATCAATCCCAATATTTAACAATTTTTTAGCATAATCAATATCTCTAATACCACCACCCATTTGAATAGGAACATCAACAACATCCACAATTTTTTTAATAACATCAGTATTGTCTTGTGTTCCTAATGCACCATCTAAATCAATAATGTGTAATGCATTAGCACCTTTATGTTCCCAAGATTTTGCAACTTCATGAGGATTTTCAATAACAATTTGTTCAGTACCGGGTTTTCCTTGAATTAATTGTACACACTTACCATTTTTGATATCTACAGCAGGAATTATTAACATTTTATTATCTGAAAATGACATTAAATTAACAACCTATTTTTTATAATTATTATAATAATTTATTAAATAATACTAAATTGATTACCATATATAAAAAAAGTAATTGATATAATAAACTATAGGGGTCTGAATTTTTTAGTTCTCAGATAGTTGTTGTATGGTCTTTTTTGAGTAAAATCCTTGGGATATAATTAGGGCTCCTAAAAATACATTTAGGTATACTGTTTTTTT
>CADBMS010000255.1 GCA_902795935.1 uncultured Methanobrevibacter sp. | reverse complement strand
TATTTAAACTAAAAAACAAATAATAAAAACTTATTCTGTTTTTTCAAATTCTTCTAATTTTTCAGGAAAATATGTATCCACAACATATTCCAATCCATACTTTGAAAAAGATTGCTGTTCTGCTTTTTTACCTATTTTAAGCATTTTTTTAATTTCATTTTGCCAAAATTCCGGTTTATAACGAGGATCCTTAGCCAACTCCTTTAAACGCATAACATCAACATCTTTCAAAGGATCAGTTGGTAAATCATAATTAATAATATCCGTAGCAGTTACTCCCATAAATTTAGCATCAGGAGTAGCTAAACTATGATTTACATGAGCCAATTTAGCACTACCAGATATAATAACCTGTGCAATATGGAATCCCCAAGGGTCTCCGTCATTACAAATATAAACAGGTAAATTCAGTTCAGTATTAACTCTTTTAATAAAACGTCTAGTTGCTCTTGCAGCTTGTCCTTTTAATCCAACAATTAAACAATTAAATTTTTTATAAGCATTCTCTTGAACCATACGATGGAACATACCCATAGTTTCTACTGCAATAACTCTATCAACATTACATTCTAAAAATTCCACTTCATCAATAGTTGGAGAAATAGTATAACCCGATTTACCTGCTTTTAAAGCATTAATTTCAAGATCATCTTCACCTATAAGTAAATCACCATAAACAGAAGCACCATCCTCTTCCGGCATTAAACCTAACTCTTCACGAGTCATACCCAACATTACTTCTAAATCTTCACCAACAATATTAGATTCCTGCTGAGTATTAAAATCAACACCCCAACCTTCAGAAACATAATACATTTCCCTTATTGTTGCAGTTTTTTGTCTTGAAACTAAATCTTTACAAAAATTAGCCATATACACCATTTGACCAATTTTTTTAACTTGTTTAACATTACCTAAGGAACGACTACCTGTCCTCTCACCTAGAACATAATATCTTTTTTCTTTATCATAATAAATATTAGATGTTCCTCTAGAAGGTACACTTAATGATGGAACTTTATCTTTAGATACATCTTCAATAATAACTTCACCAAGGCTTTTAAGCTTATTAACTGCTATTTCTCTGCGTTCATCTAGAGTAAATTTTTCATCATCATTCATTTGCAGTTTCCTCCATTAAATCTGCTAATGCTTTTTTAGTAACCTTTGATAAAATAGATTTATATTCAGGCACTTCAGTTTCAGCCAATACAGCTGCTTCTTGTAATATTACAGGAACATATTCTTCAAATACTTTAGCACGCAATGCCAATTCTTTTTCAGCACGTTTTGAACGTAAATATTTTTGTAATTTTCTTGCAATAGTCATTACTGTTTGTCGAACTTCCTGTATAATCTCTGGTTCTGGAGATACACTTTGCTTACCTGTGGATAAGTAAGGTACTTGAGTTGAAACAATATTCACAAACAAAGTTATTGGTGAATTATCCATATCGCGTATGCCATATCTTTTCCAATCAATACTTTTAATACCTTCAGTTATAGCACAACTTCCTTGGTCAAAACTTAATGGGACACTATTAGCAAACCTCATAATTTCTGATTTTTTTTGCTCAGCAACTATTCTTCCAGCATCTCCACCATAAGCTAATCCTGCTTCTATAATAAAGGGTATACCTCCTTGATAGGTTACAGGTCGTCTAGTTACAGATGCTACAAATTCTGGATTTAAAATTTCATTTATTCCTTTTTCAATTTGTTCTTCTTCAATAGGTATTAATCCAGATGTTGGTGGAGCCATAAATTTCATTTCTTTGAATTGTTCCACAATTTTTTCTGCTTCATCCCATTTCATACTTTTAGGTCTTTTATTTAAATCAATTCCAGTTGCTTCTTGGATTTCATCTAACTTTTTAGCAGACATTCTGGATAATGAAGATTGTAATAAACTTCTAAATCTTCGTTTATCTGTGTGTTTTGCCATGAATAATAAATCATCAGCAGTTACTCCTCGCGGGTGAGGTAAAACTTCTTTTGGTAATGGAGGAATTATATCTGATGCTCTATTAAATATATATTTATGTCCAGTAGGGTCTCGGAATATAACTCTTGAATGTGGGTTTGCAATCATGGTTCTTCTTATGTATTCAAATGCTCCTTGTTCTGATAATGAATATGACACATCTTTAAAGTGAAGTTCTATGCATACTCCAGTATTTTTGACTTCAACTTGTTTTTTTTCTAGGACGATTCCTTTATTGGTTTTAACATCCATTTTCACAGTCATTTGAACTCCTTTTAGTTCCCCATTTTCACGGTAACCTGAAATTATTTTTGCTGGTTTACCTGTAGTCATTTGTGATAACAATACACAACCACTACATCCCAAACCTTGTTGTCCTCGTGATTGTATGTTTCTAAATTTTGATCCTGCAAACATTGTACAGAATACTTTAGTTATGAATTTTTCAGGTATCCCTGGCCCATTATCAGTATGTCTTAATATGTAATGGTCCTTATCCAATCTTTTTAATTCAATTTTTATATCTGGAAGTATTC
>CADBMS010000254.1 GCA_902795935.1 uncultured Methanobrevibacter sp. | reverse complement strand
TACAATATACGACTTAACTCATTAAAAGAACTAATTGAATTATTCAAATCAAAATTCACTGACAAAGTCGACAATCCCACTTATTATGAAAACTGGTTAACAAAATTTTTTTTTAAGATAAACTTAAAGTAAAATACTATAAAATGTCAACAATATTATAACCTGTAAAGGGATTTATTGGAATCATATATAATAATATACTCTTTACATTATTTATATGCTTCTATTTTTAAAACAAACAAACATAAACACTTAAAAACACCATGACTTGGTATTAATCAAGTTATAAAAACATACGCATATAATCAACATGTTTAATATAAAAAGAGAACCATTCCATCAAAAATAAAACTTCATAAAAGAGCATTGAATTTAACTATCTACAAAGCCAATATTCAATATTTCTTTTAAGTTTATGTTTTTATACTGACTAATATGGGGATAATATAAAAATTGTAAGTTTCTAGAATGTTAATTAAGTATAAATTTAATAATAATAAAACAATATAATTATAGGTATATATGTTGATTTTAATGAAATATCTTTATATAAGTTTAAATTGGTGATTGTAAAATGTTAGGTTTAAATAAAGGCTCTTTTTATAGTGGAGAAAAAATTATTATTACCTTTAGACCAAGATTTTTAGCACATTCTAAAATAATATTTTTTAAATTAATTATGATAATTATTTTAATTTATTCATTTGGATTTTTAGTTAATATTATGTATTCTATCCAATCTTCTGCTATAAATTTTATACAATTGCCTCTAGTTCAGTATAGTATTTATTTCATTTTTCTCGTTATATTTGCCATTATTTTGTGGATTGTATCTGATTTAATTAAATGGTATAATAAAAAATATTTTTTAACTAATCAAAGAATTATTTCACAGAATGGCGTTTTTAGTAAAAAAAAGTCTTCTATTATTTATGAGAAAATTGAAGATATTACTATTTTTCAAAAGTTATCACATAGATTACTTTCTGCAGGAACAATACATATTTATGGTGGACATGATGAAATGCATGTTGTTTTAGAAGATGTTCCAAATCCTGAATATGTTGAAGATGAAATTACTAAACTTATGAGTAATAATTGGAAACAAAATAGAAGTCATAATTCTAATAGAAGAACTAATTATTATAAAAATAAAAATTCACATAATTATAATAATTATGAAGATGAAGCAAATGATTTTAATTATATAGATCGTACAACACCATCTAAGCCATATGCAGTTAATGCATTTGGTGATGACTATGATAAAAGATATGGGTATGATAATAAATCTAAATATTATGATGAAGAAAATTATGATGACTATGATGAATTTTATAGGGATGATTTAAATTTTAGTCAACAAAATAATCAACCAAATTTTAATTCGAATTATGAAAATGATTCCCATAATTTTTATCAATATCCTAATGACTATAAACATAATGCTGAATACTATGATTCGAATCTAGAGTTTAAACATGAAAATTCTTTCAAAGATAACTCTAAAAAATTAAGTTTTGATAACCCTAAATTTTGGGAAAATGATTATTTAAAAAATCAAGAATCAAAATCCTATTCTAATAAATCTAAGCAAACAAAAGAATCGTTTAAAGAAAGTAGAAAAAAAGCTATGGATAAACATTCAAATAGATTTAAAAGAAATTAAGTTATGAATTTAATTTTTTTATTTTTTGAGGAATATTATGGATTATGATGTTATTGTAGTTGGGGCAGGTCCTGTAGGTTCTACTTTTGCAAGAAATATTGCTAAAAAAGGATTTAAAGTATTAATATTAGAAAAAAAAATTCAAATAGGTCAACCTTTACAATGTGCTGGACTTTTGGGCACTTCAATTAGAAAAATAAATGATTTACCTAAACATGTTATTATAAATGAAGTTTTTGGTGCTAATATATATTCACCTTCCTCAAATAGACTATATGTTAATAAAAATGAACCTCATGCATATGTTATTGATAGAATTAAATATGATGACTATCTTTCTAAAGAAGCTATAAATGCTGGTGCTGATATTTTATTCAAACACAATGTAATGAATGTAGACTCTAAAAGAGGTATTGTTACATTTAAAAATTCTGGAGGTATTAATCAATTATCTGCTAGAATTATAATTGGAGCTGATGGTCCTAATTCCATAGTATCTAAATCTATTAATTCTTCTGCAGAACATATGAAAGCTGCACAATATTTAATTAAATTAAATGATGCTATAAATACTGATAATGTTAATTTATATCTTAATAATTATTTAGCCCCTGGTTTTAAATGGTTTATACCTATTGATAATCACCATATGAGATTTGGTGTTTTTGGCAACTATGATTATAAAACATTAACTAATCAATTAAATAATTTATTGAAGATTAAAAAAGAATATAATCCTGTAATTTTAGAGAAATATTATGGAAAAATACCAATATTTTCTCCAAATAAAAAAATTTATGAAAATAGGGTGTTGTTGTTAGGAGATGCTGCATCTCAAACGAAACCAACTACTGGTGGAGGTTTAGTATTGGCATTTAACTGCAGTAAAATTGCAGTAGGTATTGTAGAACGAAATTTAGAACAAAAAAATAATATCAATCTAAAAGATTATCAAAGTTTATATAAAAAATTTTTTTTCAATGAATTAAAAGTTCAGAAAAAAATTAGTAATATTTTTGCGTCATTAACAGATAGTGATTTAGATAATTTATTTATTAAATTAAATGAAAAAAATGTTGAGAAGATAATTTCTGATATTGGGGATATAGATTCTCAATCTTTTTTACTAAAAGAATTATTTAAAACGGGCGTGCTTTTTGATATTCTTCCAAATATAGGTAGGGGTGTGTTTCAATTCAAGAATTTTTTATAGTTTTATCACAAGAACATGATACTTTACCTAAATCAGAACTTATAGCTATTTTAGAATCTGAAAATATTAAGTATTCATTATTTGATTTTGGTTTTGGAATAATTAAAATTAAAACTAATGATTTAATTAATATTAATATACTTTCTAAAAGAATGGCTTATGCACATGAGGTATGTGAATTAATAGACGAATCTTCATTGGATTTTCTTGAAGAAACAGTTAAATCTATAAATTGGGATTTTATTATTAGTGATAATTTTGTTGTCAGAGTTAAAAAATTAAATTGTAAGTGTGATACTCTTTTTATAGAAAAAAAAATAGGAACTATAATCAATTTAAGAAC
>CADBMS010000253.1 GCA_902795935.1 uncultured Methanobrevibacter sp. | reverse complement strand
CTTAATCTTGCACCTGATGCATCATCTACTAATACAGGTATGTTTTTACTTTTAGCCAAATTAATAACTTTTTTAAATTCATCAATTGTTATTACTTTATGATCCATTGTAGATCCAGTTATTATCACTAAACTAGTATTTTTAGGTATATTAAATTCATTTATATTATCAAATTCTAAATATTTAGCATTAATTATTTCTGTACTTAATGGTATTGAAGGATGCGCTGGTAATTTTTTAAGATAATGCACTACATAACTATCTTTTTTAGATAATGCTAATATTGTTGCCAGTATCCCCGAACTAGTTCTGTTTAGTGCTAATGATTTTTCACCATCTAAATGTTTTTTTGCTTCTTTTTCTAGTAGTTCTTCAAATATTGCAGACCCTATATAATTTTCTAATAAGTCCATATCATTATTTTTTAAGGGGAATCCACCTGATAATCCTGTTAAATCATATAACTTTAAACGATTTTTATCTTTTATTGTTTGTTTTATTATATTAAATGAATTTTCTCTTTTTTTAACTTCATCTACTTTATTGTTAACTATCATTGATATTAATTCCTGTAATATTTTTTTTATTAATAGTAGATTATATTATTAAATAGTATTTTTTTAAAAAAAAGAATAAATTTAGTATTATATATTAAAACCAATGGAATGGATTAATCCTAAAAATAGTGAAATTAAAAAAAATATTGTTGTGAAATATTTAATAATTTATTCGTCATCTATTTCTAAATCTAATTCATTCTGGAATAATTCTATTACTACTTCAGATTCTTTTTCATTTAAATTTGCTACAACTACATGTGATCCTTCTCTATAATAATACTCCACATTAGATATTTGACCTGCAGCATCTAAATAAAACACTAATCCATCTACATATTTTTTAGGGTCTGTTGATGGTAATATGAAATCCATTTGCACCCTTATTTCAAAACCAGGTATTTCATCAAGAAATGCATCTTTTTTTTCAGAATCTTTATTTAATTTTTTAAATTGAGTTAATCTTTTTTTCAATTGTTTTTGTGCTGGTGTTTTTTCATTGCTCATTTTTTTGTCACCTACAAGTCTATAGTACAAATTTTATAACATATTTTAATATATTATTATAATATTAATATACTTTATTAATTACATCATATATTTAAATTAATGCATAAATGTAAATTTTATTTTTTTGTTTTGTAAACATATGTTGTTTTATTTAAAATAAAGTTGATTATTTTAATAAAAAAGTATTAATGATTGATTAATAAAGTAATTTTTTAGGATTTGTAAGACACATTTGATTTATTTGTTTTTCACTTAGTCCCATATCCACTAGTTGATTTATAAACATAGATAATCCCAAAATTGGAGATACATTATGCAATTGGCCAAAATCAGATGCTAAAATACATTTTTTATAACCCACATCTAAAATTGCATCATAAATTTTATAAATATCCAAATTATCATGATTTGGCATGCATGCTACAAAACAATGCTCTAAAAATGCATATTTAGCCATTTCTTTTTGATTATCAACCGATATATCAACAACACTAGTCAATGGATGATTGATTAATATCTTTTTAACACCATAAGAATTTGCATCATCAATAATTTGAAAAATAGTCTCAGAATCTAAATGACCTGTAGCTAATATCATATTAGTTTCAGATATAATATTATAAATCTCAATTAATTCATTATTAAAATTATTATTAAAGTTATCAGATAATACATTAAAATCAATAGTAGGTAACCAAACTATTTTTCCTCCCATTTTAGCAGCTATATTTACAGCTTCAGGATTAATACACCCAACAGCCCTATTTAAAGTTATACCTCCAAAAACATCAACAGAATATAAATCATTAACCAATTTTGCTCGAGATACTGTTGATTCAATATGAGATTTGATTACAATTGCAGACATGTTCACTTTAGATGCAGATTCTGCAAGTTCCCAATCATTACAAATTCTTGGCTTAATATCTGGAGATGTATGGATATGAGTATCAATTAATCCATTTAAATTATTCAATTTTTTTAGCATATAAATTATCACCATTTGAATCCATTGCAACAATTAATGGACCAAATTTTTCAACTTCTAATTGCCACATAGCTTCAGGAACACCTAAATCTAACCAAACAACATCTTTAACTTCTTGTATACAATTAACATATAATGCAGCACAACCACCTACTGCAGCTAAAAATACTGCTTTATTTCTTATTAAAGCTCTTTTAGTATAATCATCCATTCCACCTTTACCAATAATTGCTTTTACCCCCATATCTAATACCTTTGGCTCAAAAGGATTCATTCTAGTACTAGTAGTTGGTCCAATTGCAATCAATTTAGCAACTGAATCTCTAGAATTATCATTCATTTGTATGATTGGACCTGCATGAAAAATAGCTGCTCCTTCTAAATTATAAGGAGAACCATCTTCTATTATTCTATTATGAGCCCTATCTCTAGCAGTATATAATGTTCCAGATAAATAAACAACATCTCCAATTTTTAAATCTGCTACTTTATCGTCAAGTGGAGTTTTAAGTTCTATTTCCATAATAATCATCCTTAACTAAATAAAGAATATGTAAAATAAATTTTCTTTATATAATGTTTTAAGTTCATACTTGTTCATATTTACAAATTAAAGAATATATATAGTTTAATAAAATAATAAACCATATATCAATATAATATATGAATATCAAATTATATAAAATAGTAAAAAACATATGGAGCTAAAAAAATTGACAAGTACTGAACGAGTAATAAGTCTCACAAAATTTCTTACAGTTTTACCTAAAACAGAAATTTCAGTCTTTACAATAATTCTTTTAAGTTTTATTTTAGGAGGAATTGGGTTTTTAATTGACCCCACCCCTAATAATAACCTATTTGTAGATTTTATTTCAGGTGGAACTAGCGGAGTATTAATTTTTGGAATATCATCCATAATAGGAGGAGTTATTACTCAAACATGGGTTAATTCTTTTAAAAAATTTAAAATGAAGATGAAACAAGGAATGTGTTTATCTCTAATATGTATGTTTTTAGCTCAATTAGTTTATGTTATTGGATGTGGAATTTCCAGTTTATTTAATATTAATTTTATTTTAAATTTTATAATATTTGGTTGTGCATTAATATTTTTAATTAGAACCATTGTCTTAAGAAGTGCCACTAATATTAAGCTTTTAAATTCTTCTTTAATCGGTGGAAGTCAACCTTCATTCATATTAGCTCTTTTGGTTATTGTTAGTTTTTTTTCAAATAGTTTGGATAATATTGGTTTTTTCACAATTTTTGGAATTATTTTTAAAGTATTGATTTCTAGTTTTATTCTTTTACTAGCCATATATTCTTTTATATCGATAATTGAATCCCCTATGAAGAATAATTTAGGTGTTGGTGCATTAGAAATGTTAAGTTTATTTTTATCGCATCTTACCCAAGGATCAACAGAGATGGAACATGCTTTTGAAGAGATAGGCGAACCTATTGATACCTTAGTAGGTTTTGTTAGTTTCAAGACAAAAAATGGAGATATTAAATCATTGTTTATTAGTCCCTGTGTTCATCCAGGACCATTAGGTGTTATTGGCGGAGGCAATATGCCTACATTTTTAGCTGAAGCTTTTGATTGTTTTGCTATTGTTAGTCATGGCCCATCTACTCATGATTTTAATCCAGTATCTAAAAAAGAATTAGATAAAATTGAATTTGCTATTAAAGAAGGTTTAAAAGATATTACTTACTATGATTCTGCTAGTGAATTTTTCAGAGTTAAATCTAATAAAGCAAATATTGGTGTTCAATTTATTGGTGATGCTTTACTATTACTATTAACTTTAGCCCCACATGGTTTTGATGATATTGAATTTGGAGTGGGTTTATCTTTAATTAATGAAGCTAAAAGTAAATGTAAGTCTGATAAAATTATTGTTGTTGATTGCCATAACTCCTTTTTAGGCGATAAGGGTAGAGTTTTAGCAGGTAATAAAGAAGTATTCGATTTTATGGATGCTATTGATAAGATTGAAACTAAAAAACAGTACCCAGTTCGTGTAGGTTGTTACTTTAATCCAATGGAAGATATAAGTAAAGAAGAGGGTATTGGTTTTAGTGGGGTTAAAACATTAGTTATTGAAGTTAATAATCAGAAAACAGCATATGTTGTTTTTGATGGTAATAATATGTTGATTGGTTATCGTGCTAAGTTGATTGATGGAATTATGAATTTAGGTATTGTTGATGATGTTGAAGTTATGACTACTGACACTCATATTGTAAATACTTTTGCAGGGGGACATAATCCTGTTGGTACTTATCGAGGAGACCATATTATTGAATATGCTTGTAATTCTGTTAAAGAAGCTGTTGCTGATTTAGAACCAGTTGATGTTGGATGTAATGTTTGTAAAATTAAAAATTTAAAAACTTTTGGACCTACTAATTCTACCGAATTAGTATCCACCATTAGTTCTATTACAGCTGTTAGTAAAATTGTTGCTCCTTTAATTTTGATATTAGCCATTATTTTAGTATTTATTTGGATTTTTTTAGGTATATTAATCCCTATTTAGAATTTTTATTATTAATTTTATAAAATTAATATTCATATTATTTAAATAATAAATTAATTTATAAATTTAGTTTCAACAATAATTAATTATAATGAAAATTAAAAAAAGAAATAATAAATAAATTTAAAGAATTATTTTAAAGTTTTACCATAAAACATCATTCTTCTTGCCATAAAATTCCAAAATAAAACAATAGCAGCAGTTATTATCTTGGATATTAAGTAATATACGCCAATAATATCTGTAAATAAATATAATAAAATTTCTGTGAATCCTAACCCCATAACACCAATTAATGCAAAAATATAAAATTCAAAAATTTTATTTTCAAATTGTTTTTTATTAAAAACCCAATGCGTACTAATTAAATAATTGAATATTAATGAAATTGTAAAAGATAATGCAGCAGATATTAAATAATAAATACCAAAAACATCACTAAAAAGATATAATAAGAAAAAATCTATTAAAAAAGCAGTTCCTCCAACAAAAACATATCTAAAAAATTGAATGAAAATATTATCAACATCTTTTTTAAAAAGAGTATCTATACTTAAATCCATAATATCCCCTAATTAGTTTCATCAACAGTTTCATGATATTCTTTTTCTGAGTTTACAGCCCATATATTTGAATTATCTGTTCTTCCATTAATGATATTATCAACTGCTTCCATTGCACTTAACATTGAATGATCCATATTATTGTACCTATGCATTCCATTTCTTCCTATTAAAAATAAATTATCAATGGAATCAACATAATCCTTAACTTGGTCAAACTGATCATATGTACCAAAGTATGCAGGATATGCTTTAGGAATTTTAATTACAACAGAATCAAGAACTTCACTTTTTGAAGCAAAATTAATTGAATCCAATTCAGAAATTGCCAAATCAGATAGCTCTTCATCAGTTTTAGTCCAAAATTCATCCCCTTCATTGCAGAAATACTCTAAACCTAACCATACGTTATTAGGATCTTCTACAAGATAAGGACTCCAATTATTAAATATTTGCACACGGCCAAGTTTTAAATCATCTTCTTGAATATAAATCCAAGTATCAGGTAAAATATCATTAATTGTTGCAGTATCAGTTTCATTTTTTAAATTAATATTATTCAACAAAACTCCAACAGTGATAAAATCCCTATAAATTAATCCTTGAGAAATATCATAAACATCTTTAGGAACAATATTTTGATTAACATCATTAATACTAGATATTAAATCTTTAATAGGCATTGTTGAAATAAAATATTCTCCATTAATAATGTTTTTTTCATTATTTTCATTATTAATAACTTCAACAGATTGTATTTTATTATTTTCAATATGTAAACCAGTTACTTTTGTATTCAGGTGTAATTCGCCACCCATTTCAATAATTTTCTTAGCAACTGTTTCCCACATTTGTCCTGGACCTAGTTTTGGGTATAAAAATTGTTCAATTAAACTTGTTTCAACATTCTTTTCCTTAATTTTAGTTAATTCATGTAGTGCATGTATAATTGTTTTTGTAATATTTAAGCCTTTAACTCTTTGAGCTCCCCAATCTGCTGAAATATTAGCACATTCAATACCCCAGACTTTATAAGTATAATTTTCAAAGAATGTTTGATATAACTCTTTTCCAAAATGATTTATATAAAAATTTTCTAAGTTATCTTCAGGTAATTTATGAATTAAAGTTTTAAGATAATCGCAACCTATTTTTATAGTTCTAGTGAAACCTAATTTTTTTACGGTATCAAAATCTAAAGTTACAGGATAATTAAATAATTTTCTTAAAAATAATATTCGAGAAATTCTATTACGAATAAGTAATACTTCATCCGTTTTTTCAGGATCTAAATTAGAATCATATTCATCAACTATTTTAACATCAGTAATATTATCTAAAAGAGAATAATCCAATTTTTTATTTAATACTTTATCATCATATGACGGGCTTTGTTGCATTGGCAAAATATTCATCCACCAATCCATTACAACTTTAGATTTAGAAAAAAACCTATGACCTCCAATATCAATACGATTACCTTTATAATAATTAGTTTGTGATATGCCCCCTATTTTATCAGTAGCCTCAAAAATAATGGGTTTGATATCAGTACTCTTTAATAATTCAAATGCTGCAGTTAAACCAGCAGGTCCGGCACCAATAATAATAGCAATTTTTTTCATTTCAACTCTCCAAAAAAAAATAAAGTAATAAAATATATATTAATAACAAGTATTTAATTTTAGACTTTTCAAACTTAACTAATTTCTAGGAAATGTAATCTTAATTAATTTATATTGAAATTAAAAAGTTGTATTATAGTTTTTTTAGAAAAGTTTATACCTTGTGAGGTTCATATGTAATAATCATGAAAGTTGCTAAAATTGAAGGGTATTTGACGAAT
>CADBMS010000252.1 GCA_902795935.1 uncultured Methanobrevibacter sp. | reverse complement strand
ATCGAACCCCAATAGCAGTAGCCTCCGCCAGGATCAAACGGATTTAACCATAGCACAAAAAGCTACCATTAATAAAATTGGGAAGTAAAAAATTTTACTTAATATAGTATTGAAAGGAGTTATTCAGTAAACATACCAAATTTCACCACATTCTACTAGTTCACGTAACCAACATCAAACATCAAACACAACTTGTCAGATATATTAGACAAAGGTTTGAGTTCTCATAGTAATAATAATAAATTATTTTTAGCCACATGTGGAATTTCAGTCATTCATAGATGCGATTTTGATTAATATATATTCGCTCTCCGACCGACGCCTTATTACATCGTGGCACATACTATACACAACCCATTATGAAACACAAAATTTATAGAAATTGTTGCAATAATGAGCAAATTTTAATTTAGTACAACGAAAATAAAACATGAAAAATAAATAATACATTATCTTATTAGTTTTAAAATAGCATTCATTCTTTTAAATTTGATAAATATAAAAATAATTCCTAAAAATAAACCAAAAAATAAAATTAACATTATTAAGAACATGACTAATCTTCAAGCATTTTTATAAAATTATCAACATCAACAATGTTAAACACATACCTAAATCTTGATTTTTTATTCCCTAAACGAGTCATACTCATCAAACAAGATATTGCAGAATCCTGTGGTGTTTTTTCTATCAGACTTTCAAACCATTTAGAATCTTTTTCATTTTCAAAACATAATTCTAAAACAGTTGTTTGAGGATATATCTCACAATTTCTATTTTCTAATAACTTTTTTAACTTTATCAATGTTTCATTATCGATTATTATTCCCCCAAAGAATATTATAATTGATATAATGACATTATTATTATAATAATATATAATAATATGATATTATAAATAATATATTAATTATAAAAATATTGTTAGTTCTGAATTTATTAATTACATAAGGTTTTGATGTTATGAAAGTTCTTATTATTGGTTCTAGAGGAATGTTAGGTCATGATTTAGTTAATATCCTATCAAAAGAGCATGAAATTAGTGTGACCACTAGTGACACTTTAGATATTACAAATATAACAAAAACAATTGATACTATTGAGAAAATTAATCCTGAAATTGTTATAAATGCCGCAGCGTTCACTGCTGTTGATGATGCAGAATATAAAGAAGATTTAGCTTATAAAGTAAATGTTATTGGTACTCGTAATGTAGCCATTGCTTGTCAAAAAATTAATGCTGCATTAGTATATATTTGTACAGATTATATTTTTGATGGAACTAAAGAAATCCCTTATAAAGAATATGATTCTGCAAATCCTTTAAGTGTTTATGGAAAAACCAAATATTTAGGTGAGAAATGCATTAGAGAGTTACTTAATAAATTTTATATTGTACGTACTTCCTGGTTATATGGAGTTAATGGGCCTAATTTTATAACTACTATGCTTAATTTATCTAAAAATCATGATTCCATTAATGTAGTGTCAGATCAAATTGGATGCCCAACATATACTCTAGATTTAGCTTCTGCAATTAATGAACTTATTAAAGAACCAAAATATGGTATTTATCATATAACTAATAGTGGTTCTTGTTCTTGGTATGAATTCGCTCTAGAAATTTTCAAAAACGCAGATATTGATATTAAAGTAAATCCAGTTACTAGTGAAGAATATGGTAGTCCCGCAGTTAGACCAAAATATTCAGTTTTAGATAATTATAACTGGAAAATTCAAGGATATGGAGAACTTAGAAATTATAAAACTGCATTAAAATCATTTATGAATCATTTAAATAATAAATAAAGTAAAGGAGATACGAAATGAAAGGAATTGTATTAGCTGGAGGTTCTGGAACTAGACTATATCCAATTACAAAAGCAGTTTCTAAACAATTACTTGCAATTTATGACAAACCTATGATTTATTATCCAATATCAGCACTTATGTTATCAAATATAAGGGAAATATTAATTATATCTACTCCTCGTGATTTACCACAATATAAAGATTTACTTGGAGATGGTAGTGATTTTGGAGTTAAATTTGAATATGCTATTCAAGAAAATCCAAACGGTTTAGCTGAAGCATTTATTGTTGGTGAAGAATTTATTGGTGATGATAATGTTGCATTAGTTCTTGGAGATAATATTTTTCATGGACATAGGTTTAGTGAAATACTTCAAAGAGCTT
>CADBMS010000251.1 GCA_902795935.1 uncultured Methanobrevibacter sp. | reverse complement strand
ATTCTAAAACAATTCAACCTAAAAATAAAATATTGAAACAAATATAACACAAATTTCTAAAAACCACCAAAGTTTTTGAAAGTGCCAATAATTCAATTCAATTTTTTAGATACTGCTACTGCTATAGTTACACCATCAAATGATGTTTTTTTGAAAATAAGATTTGAGTTTATACCTGCTTGAATAGTAGAAACAGGTTCACAAATAGAACCAACACCAAATTTTTTATAAACAAAATCAGAATAAGAAAAACATTCTTCTTTTGAATTTTTCAATTCTTCTTTTATTTGATTTAAAGATATAATATTTAAGTTTTTATTTAATTTTTTAACAGCATTTATAATTCCAATTTCATTTTTTTTAATGTCAACCGTTGCAAAAGAATCAATCCTTGAAACATCAAACTCTAAATTTTTACACGATTTATTTATTGCATTTAAAACTTTTTTATCGGAAATAAATTTACGAGCACCAATACCCATAACAATTTTAGAAATTTTAACTAAAATATATTTATCATTATAAATAAAAACTAACTCATCTTCATTAATATTATTAAATTTATTATCAGCATTATATTCTGAAAAATCAAGTATATTATCTAGTACTTCATAATTTTTCAATATATTATTATTTTTAAGAAAATTTAATGATGATTTACTAATTATTTTTATTTTTTTACCTAAAATAAGAGCTTTATTAAAATCAAGAATTTTATCTCCTTCAACAAATTCAAAGTAATATTTTCTCATTATCTCATCAACACCAATAATACCATTAACATCAGTAGATGTTGTAATAACAGGATTAGATGATAAATATTTCGATAAATTATAAGTTAAAGCGTTAGCTCCTCCTAAATGTCCAGAAAGTAAACTAATAATATTTTTACCTTTTTCATCAATAATAATTACCGCTGGATCTTCATGTTTAGTTTTTAATAAAGGTGCTATTGATCTAATCATTATTCCAGTAGCCATAATACCAATAATAGCATCATATTCTTTAAAAATACTTTTTATATTATATTTAATGTTTTTATGAAAATGAACTACTTTATTGATTCTTGAATCATTTTTTAATATAATTTCTTTTATTTTTTCAGCTAAAATGTAGCCATTTTCAGTTAAAGTTAATATTGCTATATTCATCATAAAAGTCACTTTTAAAGTTTAAATGAATTATAATGGAATGAAAGTATAAATTATTTTGAATATAATGTAAGTTAATATAATAAATAATATAACAGTCATTTTTGTTAATTTAATTGCATCATTTATTGTATTAACCGTTAATTCTTTATTATAATCTCCTAAAATATATGTATTTGGTTTAATTAATTGTATATTTAATGCTCCTGCAGTTGCTGCCATTGAAAATCCTGAATTAGGACTTGGAGGCAACCTTGCATCTCTTTTCATAATCCTATAACTATTTTTATAATCTAGTCTAAGTAAAAAAGCAGCTAAAATAATTAATAATCCACAAAATCTTGCAGGTATATAATTTATAATATCATCTAAAATTGCTGGAAACCATCCAATCAATATGTTTTCTTCATTTTTATATCCAACCATTGCATCAAGTGTATTTATAATTCGAACTATTAAAGCTCCTGGCAAACCTAAGATGTATGTAAAGAGTATTGGTGTTATTATTGAATCTGTTATATTTTCAGTTAAAGTTTCTATTGTTGCAGATATTATTTCATATTCTGTTAATTTATCTGTTTTCCTACTAACAAGATATGATAAATCTTTTTTTGCCTTTTCAGGATTTTCATTTAGTGAATTTATTATATTTGCTGCTGTTGATATTAACATTTTAATTGAAAATGTTGTACTTAAAAGTATTGGAACTATTAAAAAATAAAGAATATTATTTTTTAAATAGTACAATAATACAAAACAAGGTATTAAAAAAATAATTAAAAGAAGTAATGTTAATATTATTCCAGATGATTTACTTCTTATTTTATTAAGTTTTGGTTTGAATAAATCTATTAATTTACCCATCCAAACTACAGGATGTATTTTTGTTGGTAATTCTCCAATTAATAAATCTATTATAATTGAAATCAATATTGTAATAAAGATTAATGTCTCCATATATGATATGGTTTTACATAAATTATTTATTAAATATTATTATTATTTAATTAATAGTTTCATTAATAGTCAATGATTATTTTAAATATTAATATTAAGGAGATATATTAAAAATGGAATTCGATGCAAAAGATTATAAAGTTATAAGAGATCAGATTCAAAAATGGTTAGCTGATGATGGTATGTTTAAAAAAACAATCATTGATGAAAATTCTAATTTTCATTTTATTATTAATTTTCTAGAGCATAAGATGGAAGTTATTCAACCAAAAGGCATGATTGATAGAATAATTATTGGATGTATGACTCAAGTAAGTCCAAAACATATTAATGCTATGGAAAAATTGCGAAATGAAAATTTAGATGAAATGAAAAAATTTTTATATGAATTTAGAAGTGAAATTAGTTTATTTGATGTAGATATGGGAATTTCTGAGTTAAATTATATACTTCTTCATTATGTTGTTCAAGATGAAATTTATTATGATGGTTTAAGTAAACATGTTTTAATGAAAACTATTAAGAAAATATTCAGGGCTAATTTACGTGCTTTGTGGAAAATACAATATAAATTTGGTGAAATGGATAATTATGATGAAAATAAAATTTATAATAAACCATCACATGATAATATGTTTGTTTAATATATGATTCACTTGATTTTATAAACTATCAGTTATACTTCAAGTGCAAAAAATCAAGTTTAAATGATTTTTTTAAATAAATTTTTGATTTTATTTTTTTTAGGATAACTCTTACTTTTTTAACATGATGTTCAAGTGTAATTAATTTTTTTATTTTGTTAAAAAGTGAGATAGACATATGTTGCAACTGTAAAAATGATTTTTTAAAAGCACATGATGTGTGAGAGAGTTACTTTGCAAGTGTAAAATTCAATATTTTTTAGTTTTATATATAATATTTTTTCTTAATTTTACATTATTGTTTTTAAAAAAAAAATTTTTTTATATGATATTTTTTATATTTTATTATATTATTTAAATATATGTATTTACAGTTGAAATCAATGAGAGAACTTATAAATATAATTAAAAATTCAATAAATTTTATAGTTTTAAAGATTAAATATTAAACATTAACTATTATATATATTACTTTTTTAGAAATATTAATTATTTTACTTTCTAATCTTTTTGAATAATTATTTACATTTGAAATATACCTCTCTCACACAAATCTCAATTGAGAAGATACCTTATTTACAGTTGAAATATATCTCTATCTGTCAAATTTTTTATAATAATTTTTTATCATATAATTTTACACTTGCAATGTATGTCTATTTTTTAAAAAATTATGATGTTTATGACAAAACATTTATTTACTATAATAAACAACTTTAATTTACACTTGAAATTATAGTTCATCATTAAGATTATGATATATGATAGTGGGTAATTAATCAAAAATAAAATGATGAAAAATAATTGATTTTATAATAATATAATGGACTCTATAAATACTGAAAATGATGATGGAACCCTTTAAAATATAAAAATATCATTCAGATATTTTTAAGGATTGTGAGATTCCATGACAGATAATATATTTGTTAATCTGAGAAATGATGATAAAACAGTATTTAAAGCTAAGAATTATCTAAATCACAGATTTTTACCAGATAGTCTTCCACACAGAGAAGAGCAAATTAAACAAATTGCAAAATATTGGGTGGAAGCATTAAATGATATAACACCGCCTGATATAACTTTATATGGTAAAACAGGGACAGGTAAAACAGCAGCAGCTAATTTTGCAAAAAATCAATTAAAAGAAGCTTTAGAAGAATATGAAGATTGTATGGTTGATATAAAAACTGCTTATATTCGATGCACTGATTATACGACAGAATATCAAGTAATAGCTCGATTATGCCAAATTTTAGGTCAGGATGTGCCCTATCGTGGATGGACTAAAGCTGAAGTAGTAAATGCTTTTAGATCAATATTTAAAAAATCATCTTTAGGAAAAGAGACAATGTTAATTGTTATTTTAGATGAAATTGATGTTCTACTTAAAAAAGATGGTGATGGAATTTTATATACTCTCACTAGAACTGATAATGTAGCAATTTTATCGATTAGTAATTTCATTGATTTTAAACAATTTATTACACCAAGGTCAAAAAGTAGTTTTCGAGATCGAGAAATAGTTTTTCCACCATATGGCGCAGATCAATTAGTAGATATTCTTAAAGAAAGGGTTGAATTATCTTTTAAGGAAGGAACAGTAGATGATGATGTAATTCATTTATGCGCTGCATTAGCTGCTAAAGAAGAAGGTGATGCAAGATATGCATTGGATTTACTTAAAACTTCAGGTGAAATAGCAGATGATTATAAACTTGAAAAAGTTGAAGAGTCAACTGTACGTGAAGCAAAAGATAAGATTGAACATAGTAAAGTTAAAGAAATTATTGAAACATTACCAAGCCAGCAATTAAGAGTGCTAGAGAGTATACTTTATTTAACAAAACAAAAAGAAGAAATAAGTTCTGGAAAATTATTTGATGTCTACAAAAATATAGCTAAAGGGGATAGTGTTTCCTATAGAAGGATATTTGATTTTGTAAGTGAATTAGAATTATTAGGATTAATTTCAACAAATATAGTTTCACGAGGTCGTGGAAAAGGAAGAACAAATATAATTGAACTACAATGTGAATTAAACATATTAGAAGAATCTATTTGGGCAATATAATTCTATAATCGCTATTTTTTTTAATTTTTAATAGTTTATACAAAGTAAATTCATAATTTATTTTTTTTAATTAATACTTCAAGTAATGCCATTCTAACTGGAACTCCATTGAAAGCTTGTTGGAAATATTGTTCATATTTTGTGTAATCTAAATCTATTGAGATTTCATCAACTCTAGGTAGTGGATGCATAACTATTAAATCCTTACCTCTGAGCATTTCTTCATTAAGAATATATGCTCCTTTAATCTTTAGATAATCTTCATAATCTAGGAATCTTTCTTTTTGTATACGTGTTACATAAATTATATCAACTTCATCTAAAATATCATAAATATTTTCAGTTTCACTAGCTACAACACCTTGTTGATTTAAGTCATGAATAATTTCAGGAGGCATACGTAATTCTTTTGGTGATACAAAATTCATATTAGTCCCAAACATGGCTAAAGCATGAGACAGTGAATGTACAGTACGACCATATTTTAAATCTCCCATTATGGCCACATTTAAATTTTTAATTTTACCAAAAACTCTTTTCATAGTGTAAAGATCTAGTAATGTTTGTGTGGGATGTTGACCTGCTCCATCACCAGCATTAATAACAGGTACATCAACAATATCTGCAATATAACGAGCTGCACCTTCAAGATTATGTCTTAATACTATAGTATCAGAATAACTAGCAAGCATACGAGCAGTATCAGCTAAACTTTCACCTTTAGTTGTAGAACTACATGATGGTTGGTCAAAACCAACAACACTACCACTTAAACGTTTCATAGCAGTTTCAAATGATAATCTAGTACGAGTAGAAGGTTCAAAAAACATCATACCTAAAATTTTACCTAACATATCTTGATTTAATTCTTGTGATCTGGCCACTGGTTCCATTTTTTCAGATTCTTTAAGTATATAGTTAATATCTTTAATAGTAAAGTCTTTTATTGATATAATATCTTTTAATGAAAATTTCATAATAACTGAACCTTCGATAATTTTATTATTTAATTAAATTTAATTTAATAGCAATACTCTTTTTTTATAATTTTCGAGTATCTAAGAATTTTGGATGTATAATTTTAATAAATTATATCCAAAAAATAATCCCTATTATTATCTATAAAGATAAACTGTTTATTTAATTTCAATTTTACTTTTAGTTGATATTATGTATTTTTTGTTATTAGAGTTTATAATAACGTCGTAAATTCCTTTGTTTAAACTATTGGTATTAAATGTTGCTACGCCATATTTATTTGTTTTAAGATAATAAGTTTTTAATAAATCAGTTCCATTAATTTTAAGTTTTATACTAATATTTTGTATTGCTTTTTTGGTTTTATCATTAATTGTAATTTTAAAAACTTTAGATTCATTGTAATTACTTATTATATTTGGAGCACTAACAATTGTTTTAATTAAATTACTGCCAAAATTATGGGTTCCAAGTAATTTCATATTAGGTGTTTTTGGAAGTGTATATTTGTTAATATGTTTATTTTTGAATCGTATATCATCTATTAAATGAGCAGTACGTCTACCACTTAATCTACCGTTATCATTAGCAGCATAAACAGTAACAGAAGGGTTAACTTTAAAGTCTTTTAAATGGAATATTGTACAATCTCGTCGGTTAAATCCAAATCGATCAGTTGCACCTATTTTAATAGCTGCTTTAACAGGATTTTTATTAAATTTTTTATAGGTTCCACGACGGAAGGAATAAATTTCATTAGGAACACTTATATATTCTCCGTTTTTTAATTTTCCAGTTTTAATTTTACTTTTCCAAACAATAGCGAATCTACCATTTGGTGCTTTAATTGCAAAGTGACCTATTCCTAAACGTCTTTCATAAGTCCTAATTTTTTTCAAATAAGATATTTTAATTTTACCTAAATGAGTCATTTTAGCGCCAATCTTTTCAATTGCTTTATTAATACGTGGGTTATCAGCGCCACCAGTTCCCATTATCCAACCATCAGAAGTTGTAATTAAATGGAAGAAATAATTGTTTCTAAGTTTATATTGTTTAATAATTTTTTTATTATAATGCCATTTTGAAGGTTTTATATATAAATAAGTAGCATATGTTGAATCTCTTCTGAAACCACCAATGCTTTCTGTTGAATTTAAATGAATGTAAAATGAGCAACATCCAGTTTCAGCTGTTGGTTTTATTTTTATTTTAGATTTAATTTGCGGAGAGATAATATTTTTTTGTTTAACAGATGTGTAAACTGAGTAATTTCCGATTTTTAGGTTTTTATTTAATGTAGCAACTCCTTTTTTATTGGTAATTCTATAATAATTTGAATGTTTATTTTTATCGGAGTACAAAGTAAATAAAACCTTTAATCCTTTTATTGGTTTTTTATTTGTTTTATTTAAGATTTTTGCAGTGAAAAATGTGTCTGAATCTTGATATGTATTCAAATTTTTAGTTTTAATTAATACTTGTGTTGATTTTTTGGTAGATACTTTTGTTTTTATAGTAGTCTTTGTTTTATTAATAGTTTTAATAGTATCTTTTGAATTAACTAATTTTGATTCTTTAATATTTTCTTCATCTATTTTAACATCGCCACCGTTTTTATTAGTTAAAATTTCAAAATCTTCATTTTGACTCTGATTCATGTTTTCTGAAGCAGAAACCATCCCAATACTTAATATAAATAATAAAAATATTGAAAATATTGTTAAGCTTTTTTTGAACATTATAGTAACCTACGTTATATTTATTATGAGAATTATAGGATGATGTAGTAATAATCCTATTTTTTTCATTAATTCTTGATTATATTATTTTTATTACACAACTAAAATACTTAATGTTTAACTATATGAATTAATTTTTTTAAATCAACTTATAGATGAAATATACTCCTAAAATAGTAATTTAAGTTATAGATTGTATCATATTAAAATAATTTTAATAGTCAATTATAAATTTGAAATATTTTTAATGCCTAAACACATGGGTTATGAATATTATCAAACTTTAAATTTTTTTATAGTACAGTTTCAAATATTTTTGATATATGACTAATTAAATATTCCATCTTTCATTATAATTTTCTAGCAAAAGCCAAATATCCGGTATGACCAACCATTCTAGTTTTAGGCCTAGTTCCACGGTTTCTAACTTCAATTTCCCTTAATATACATTCAATAATCTTAATATCATCAAAACCAACTTTTTTACTAATTTTATAAATACTTTGAACTTGTTCAATATAAGGTGCATAAACTGCTAACCAACCTCCAAGTTTTAAAGAATCATAAACAATTTCTAAGGCTTCAACAGGTTTAGGTAAGTCTAAAAATACTAAATCAACATCATTTTCAGATATTCCTTCTTTAATGTCTTGATTTTTAACAGTAACATTCTTTAATTTAAATAAATCAATATTTTTTTTAGCAATTTCTGCAAAATCTTCTCTAATCTCATAAGTATAAACATGGCCTTCTGGACCAACAATATTAGCGAAGTGCATAGCAATTGCACCAGCACCAGTACCAGCATCTACAACATTATCACCATTACCTAATCCAGTATGAGAAATAACTAAACCAATATCTTTTGGCAATAAAATAGAACAGTTTCTCTGCATTAAATCAATTAAATCATTAACATCAGCCTTAACAACTTTTATTTTATAATCTAAATGTGTCTTTAAACAATCACCCGCTTTAATATCAACAAGATCTTTCCAACGAATAATCCCCTGATCTGTTTGAAAATCCTGATTATCCTTAATTAAATATTTTTTTCCCCTATTATCTATTAAAATAAGCATAAATTAATCAACACCATAAATTAATCAATAAGTTTCATATTAAAATCTTTAACATCATCTTGACTAACATCACCTAAAACTTTAAGAATTTGTTTAGCAATTTTTTTACCAATACCTTCAATTTCCTGTAATTCTTTCTCAGAAGCATTAATAATATTTTTAACGGATCCAAATTCTTCTAATAACTTACGAGCTGTAACAGGTCCAACATTAGGTAAAGATTCAATAATAAATAACTTTTGTTCTAATAAGGTTAAAGGTTTTTTCTCGGTCCTAATCTGAATTATGGGTTTATTTTGGTTTTGTTCACGTATAATTATACGTCGAATCATAGCTGCAGTATCTTCTGGACCACGTGTAGGTAAAATAGGTATACCAAAATCTATAGCAATAGATGCTAGAGCACCTCTAACTGCATTAGGATTCATAAAGCCGGAATATAAATTATCTCCTTCTAATATAATAATTGGAGTTTTAAAATTATCAACTAACTCTTTAGCTTGTTTATATAAACGCTTATCTGTAATAGAACTAACAAAATCTGAAGCAGTTTTACGTTCAATAATTAAATCATCAGTGATTTGATAATCTCCAATAGCTAATGCTTCAACAGTAATATCAATACCTAACTTGGTAAGTTCTCTTAAAACTCTAGAGTTACCCTCACGTGAATCTGCAATAATTTTAGGTTTATTCAAAATAGATTTTTTCTTATATTCTGGTAATACTTCAATTTTAGGATTATCAAAAAGTTCATCATCATCTTTTGAGTTAATACTTTTTCCATCTTCCTCATTTCTTTTTGTAAGATTAGATTGTGCTATAGCAACTTTAGCACGATTTTTTTCTAAATCTAATTTATTAACATTAAGAAGATCCCTTTTCATTCTATTTTCTTTATTAATACTTGACCAATAATATGCTTCATCACGGGTACCTTTTGTAATTAAAACCTTCATTTTACCTTCATTTTTACGACCAGTTCTACCTCTACGCTGAATCATCCTAATCTCTGATGGTACGGGTTCATATAAAACAACTAAATCTACTTCTGGAATATCAATACCCTCTTCTGCAACACTTGTGGATATTAAAACATCATAAGATCCAATTTTAAATCCTTTAATAATATCTTTTTGCTGTTTTTGAGTTAATCCTTTCTCACCACTACGTTTACCTTGTCCATAAAATTTAACAGAATTAATTCCTTCATCTAAACAAGAATTATGGATTAATTCAACTGTATCTCTGAATTGAGTGAATACAATGACTTTACTATTTTTATTTTTAAGTTCTTTCTTTAGGATATTTATTAATTTTTTTAATTTAGGATGTTCAAGACCTTTATTAAATGCATGTTTAGTTAATTTTATTGCAGGGCCAAAATCAGCATCCATAACTAATCCTTTAGCAGCTTTAGTATTTTTTTTCTCTAATCTATTTAAATACTGATGTAAAGTGGATATCCCTTGAGTTTCTAATAATTCTAATGCATGTTGTATATTAATAGAAGCTGCTATAATAGAAATTGCTCTATAACATTCTTTAGGGGGATTAGCACTGCGACCTATACGATTTTGAACAATAGATCTAGCTTTTAATAAGTCACGTTTACCAACAGCAATAGTTTTTATAACCTTCATAGATTTCAAACTTTTTAGTCTGTGTTTTAATGCTTTATTTAAATGATCTTTAATACGCTGTAAATCTTTACCTAATTCTAATTTAACCCAATCAATATTAATGGGATTAAAATATGGGGAAACATCAGAATCGTCTTCTGTTTTAACAACAACATTTTCTATAAATAAATTTTCACATACATTGTGTATTTTGTCCTGATCGGAACCTGGAGATGCGGTTAAACCAAGTATTAATGAGTTTTTTGATTCATTAATGTATTGGTTAGCTAAGTAAACATAGGAATAAGCACCAACAGCTCGATGACACTCATCAAAAACAATTAGTGAAATATCTTTTAGAGAGTATCGGTTATGTATAATATCAGATTCAACAGTTTGTGGCGTGGCACATATTATTTGTGATTCTTTCCAGCGCTTAACACGCTCATTTGGATTAATAGATCCTGTAATTGAAGTTGACGATGGCATTAAAAACTTTCTAAAACTTTCTTCGTGTTGTATAACTAAGGGCTTAGTTGGTGCAAGCATTAATACTTTAGATTTTTTAAATTTGTTTAATCTATTAGCAGAAAGTAATGCTGCTACTACAGTTTTACCTAATGCTGTAGGAGCTACAATCATAGTATTGCCCTTTTTAAGAGTATCTGCCGCTAAAATTTGCTGATATAATCGAGCTTCAATTTTATTTGGCTGAATTAAAGGATGTTCAATATATTTTCCCATGTTATAATTTTTGTAAAATAAAATATAAAATAATATTTATAAATTTAAATAAAATATTTAATTAAAAAATTATCTGGGATTTTAATATGAAACTTGATGAAAAAATTTTAGAAGAAAAAATTAGGGGATACCGAAAGTCTAAAAGTTGTTCTGAGTCAACTTTGAGGGGTATTTGTGAAGTTGCAGGTGCATCAATTAAAAAAGAAGAGATTACTAAATTGGCTTGTGGTTTTGCTGGTGGAATTGGTGGAACATTTGATGAAGGGACATGTGGTGCGGTAACTGGTGCATTAATGGCTAATGGATTAATTTTAGATGATATAAGTAAAATAAAATCTAATTCAAATGAAATATTTAATTCTTTTAAAGAAGAATATGGAACAGTAAGATGTGATAAAATAACTAATCATGGAGTAGATAAATCTCCATGTGTTGATTGTTGTGTATTTATTGCAAAAAAATTAGCTGAGATGATTAATGAGTAAAATTACTTCTTATTAAGTTTTTTATTATATTATTTTAATTTATATTTAATTTATAGTAAAAATTTGCTATCTATAATATGCACTGTTTTTGATCTAATAAGTTCATAAGAATCTATTAATATGGAAATCAGATGATTTATGAATATAGTCAGTTACGAAATTAATTTTTAGATTATTTATAAATAACTATAAAAAAAGTTTTGTAAGCAACTATAATAGATAAAAATGATAAAGTAAACATTAGTTCTGATGAAAAATGTTTATTATTTGCTTTGATATTATCTTAATTCAAGTAAAAATAAAATGAATTTAAAAAATTGTTTTATGGAAGTTATTATTCTAATATCTTACCATCTAACACATTAATAGTTCTTTGTGCCATGTTTGCAATCTCTAAATCATGAGTAATCACAATAAGAGTCACATTTTTTTCTTTATGTAACTTTTTTAACATATCCATAACTTTTTTTGAATTTACACTATCTAATGCACCTGTAGGTTCATCTGCAAGAATAATTTCGGGATCATTAATTAAAGCTCTTGCAATTGCTACTCTTTGTCTTTCTCCACCAGATAATTTTGTAGGAAGGATATTGGCACGATTTTCAATACCCATAAATTTTAAAGCTTCTAATGCTTTTTTACGCATATTTTTAGTTTTAATTCCATGACTATGCATTGGTAACTCAACATTTTCCACAGTACTAATATTTGGAATTAAATTGTGTAATTGAAAGATGAATCCAATTTTTTTGGCTCTAAATTCATTAAGTTTTTTTGATTTTTTTAAATCTTCACCAGCAACTATTATTTCACCATTATCTGGAGTATCTAATGCCCCTAACATATTTAAAAGTGTTGATTTTCCAGATCCTGATGGACCGATTATTGATATGAATTCTCCTTTTCTAATACTGAGATTTATTCCATTTAATGCTTTAATATGACCATTTTCGTAACTTTTTGTAAGATTTTTTATTGTTACTATGTTTTCACTCATAATACTCACTCTCTATTCATATCTTAATGCTTCTGTTGCTTCGAATCTACTTGCACGTATAGCTGGAACCAAACCACCTATAATTCCAACAATAAATGCTACAATAAATGCAATAATAAATATTTTTGGAGGATAACTTGCATCAAATATTTTAAAGTATTCTAGTGCATATAATATTGCGATTGAAAATATGGATCCTAAGATGAAAGATGTTGTTGTTAAAATAATAGATTCTGATACAATCATGAATACAATTCTCTTTTTACTCCAACCTATAGCTTTTAATAAACCTATTTCTTTTGTTCTATCTGTAACTGACATTAACATTGTATTAATTACACCTAATCCTCCAATTATGATTGCAAGTATTGATATTGCAAATGTGGCCCCATCAACCATTGTAAGGATTGTTTTAACACTTTCTAATTCTGATGCATCAGATAATGCTTTAATTTCTTCAGGAGTCTTATTTTCTACTTCACTTTTTATTTTTTCAATATCTTCTCCTTTTTTAATAGAAACTTGTAGAAGGAAAATTTTATCATCATCAATATTTAAAAGGTCTCGACTTTTATTAATTGAAATAATGGCTGCTTTATCATTGTTTATGTTTCCTGTTTCAAATATTCCAGTTATAGTGTATTCTTTGTTTTTTATTTTTAATTTATCATTAATTGTTTTGTTTTCGTTATCTGCTAATAATTTTCCAATAATAACTTCATCTTTATTTTCGTTATATTTAGTTCCATTTATTATTGTAACTCCCATAAATTCTAACTTATCAGCATCCATTCCTTCAACAGAAATCATATTTGTTCCATCAACTATGCTTCCGTCAATTAACTTAGCTGTTTGATTTATTCCTTTAACTGAACTTAAATTATCTAAAGCACTAGTTTCCATATTAGCAGGTGTTCCATAATTTTCCACAGTATTATTCATTATGAAAAACTCTGTATTTTTACTTTCAACACCCATTTCTTCAGTTAATCCAGATGTTATTGCCCCTAAAAGTATTATAACCATAATTCCTATCATTATACCGGTTATAGATAATATAGCTCGGCTTTTTTTTCTAAAAGGATTTTTTAATATTAATTTTGTGAATGACATTTTTTATTACTTCCTTTATTTCTTTAAATTATTCATAAGAGTTACTTGTTAAAATTATTTTTAAAGATTCGTTTTATATTAAAAATCTAATTTTTTTAGATGTAAATAACATATTTTTATGTTATTCATAGTAACAAAATATAAATCTATGTTTATTAAATTCAATAAAATGCAAAAAAGTTATGATAAAATGCAAAAATTAACTAATAAAACTAAACTAAATATATCCTAAAAACTATATATTTATTGAATAAATTTGAATCTTATTATTACATTATTTATTGAGTATTACTTTTTTTAAGTAAAATATTCAATGTTATTAAAAAAAATTATTTAATAAACTTTATATATTTAGTACTACAATCATTAAATTGAAGTTTTAAAGTTAATACTAAACTCTACAAAAACATTACAAAATGGAATGACTATAGAAAATAAATTAATAAAAAATTAGATATAAAGCCAATTACCTCTTAAAAAAATTTTAATAAGCTCATTATAATTTAAATTATTTCTATAGTCATATATTTCCTTTTAGAAAATAAATAAGAACTTTAAATTATTTCCAAATAATTAAATCCTCTAATTTTCCATAAACAATATCTAATCCACACATACTAGGTACATAATTAGCAGCTTTAGCAGAATTAACACCAATAACATTAAAATCAAATTCTTCTATAGGGGCAACTACCATACAAGTATCACAAACAATTTTGCCACCAGCTGATTCGATAGTATCAACATAACCCATACGTTTAGCAGCAACTTTAATATTTATACTTGTACAAACCCATAATTCATTAGCAATATGTTTATTTTCTACAATGTTTGCAATATCACGAATTTCCTCTAATGATGCATGAGGGCAACCAATACAAATAAGATCAACTTCTTCATCAGTAGTACTTAAATTAGAAATAGTTTCATCAACATCTGATCTTTCTAATGAAATAGTTTCATCAATATTTTCAACATCTGATTTATGATATTCTGGAGTAAAATTTTCAACATGATACAATGTAACAGCACCAGATGAAGCTAGTGCAGCACCTAAACTCTTAAAATTTTCCATTTTAGGTTTATTATTAAGTTTAAAATATGGAACTCCTTCATTAACTTCTTGACCTACTAAATAACCAATAGCTCCATAATCAATACTACTTAAACTACACTCAACATTTACGGATACTGTAGAAACACGATTTTCATCGAGATGATAACCATAGTAAGCTGTTTTACCACAAATAGCCGAAGCTAAAGCACTAGGTCCACCTTCACGATTAGTTTTAACACCTAAAATAGAATTACCATAAACAACAGCAGAAGACTCAGACCAAGAAACATGATCTCCTAATAATGGAACATTGCCTATAAGATAAGGAGTGCAAGTACAAGTACTACTAACTCCTAAAGTACTATATGCATTAACTATACGCTCTTGTTTAATAGTAAAATCTTCTTTGAAACCTAAATTTTTCCAATTATCCAAATCAACACCTGCAGGATTCAACGTGCATGGTATTTTACATTTAATATGTTCATTTTTAGCCAAATCTTCGAGATAT
>CADBMS010000250.1 GCA_902795935.1 uncultured Methanobrevibacter sp. | reverse complement strand
TTTGTGAAGAAACATATGAGGGTTTTAATTTTGAATACTGTCCTAAATGTGGAATGAAATTAGAAATTCAACCTGCACCAACTTTCGATGAAGTTAGTCTTGATGAACAGATTAAACGATTAACATATTCATTAGATGAAACTATTTCTGAAAAAAGAAATTTAGAAGATCATTTGAAAAATTTAACTTTTGAATATACAAATTTGACATATAAAATTGCTAATGAACGGGCTGATGATGAGCAATTAATCGAGTTTAAATTTAATGCAATGAAAACTCAAGAGGAAATCAGAAAAACAGAAAAACTGATTAACGAAGAAGATAAAAAAGTAGAGGAAATATCAAAATCTCTTGAAACCTTAAAAAATAAACAAATGGAAGAAATTAATAAGGAAAAACATAAGGAGTTTGTTTTTAAAAAGATCTATGTTGCTGAAGACGAATGTTTAAAAATTATTTATAGATTATACGCTCCTATATGCTTTGAAGGCGATAAAACTACTGTCATTAAAAGATTGGTAAATATATGTCCTTTTGAAATAGTAGAATCAGATTTAGATATAATTGAAAATGAAGGAGTTAATGGTCTAAAAGTGATTGATGTAAACGAAAGCATTAACTATGATCATGCTATTTATGATTCTATTAAAAAATTAAATTTAATTAATTGGCACTACAAAGAGAAACTTTATGAGGACATGAAAAGCATATTCTATGATGAAGAGGACTATGAACTTGATGGAGATTATGTTTCTCAAAGATTAAACGAAATTGCAGAATATTCTGATAAATTGCAACGTTCTTTTATTATGGGTATCTGTCCAGTTTGCGGATTTAGAGGAAATGCCACTACTAGTTCTCGTTGTTTTAAATGTGGAGTAGATTTAGAAACTGATTGGGATGGCACTAAAAAAGAAGACCTCCTAAAAATTGAAGAATATGCTTTCACAATAGAACCTTTAATTAAAAGTTTCATGTTAGCAAAAGAAACATTAAAACACAGAAATAATCAAATTCTAAAGGAAAAAGAGGAAGAGGAAGAAAAAGCAAGAAAGGCTAAAGAAGAGGAAGAGGAAATTGAGGAACTTGCTGATACTTATTGTTATGAAAATGGCTTTGATAAGTGGGAATATTATAAAGAAGGAATCTTATTTACAGTAAATGATTGTGCTGAATATATTGAATATGTTGAAGATAAATATTTAACAGAAGATGAATTGCGTTCAATGAAAGATGAATTGCGTTCAATGAAAAATAATCCTGGAATAAGAATTCGCCCTAACTACTGAGTGTAGGCTGAGTTATTTTAATTTAATTGTTTAATAGAAGTTTTGCAAAACATAATAAAAAAGTAATTATATTAATTAACTTGGTTTATTCAAAACAATAATGTAAAATATGTTTATTTTGAACTTGAATGTATAATAAATGATTTAGTTGAAAAAAGAATTTTGAGGGTTTATATGTCAAAAAAAATTAATATATATAAAACAATAGATAAGCTAATTTTTGAGAATAATGAAGTTAAGAACGGAACTGAGTTTACTGCGGATGAAATAATTGTTTCTGTAAGCGAAAGTGGAAGTTGCAGTTGTTTTACTGATGCTTATGAAGGTGTATGGGAGTTTGATGAAAAATTTAAAGAAGCAGTGGATGATGCTTTAAATCATGGTAAAATATATATTGCACGTTATTTTGATAAGAGTAGTCGTGAGGGCGATTTAGGTTTCGTTATCGATAAAGATTTAAATTTTACTCTTGCACATAGATTTTATGGTAGTTTTGAAAGAGGTTATTACTGTGAAGAAATAATAGATGTAAATAAGTTCATTAGTGATTGGATGATATCATTTATTTAAAGAATAATTTTCAATTTATTAAAAATATAAGAAAATGTTAGATTCATTTAAAAATAATATATTATGTTTAATTTAGTTCATTAAACCAAAGTTTTACGAAACAGCAAAAGCAGAATGATTCTTTTTATTGGAAACTAATTAATGGAAAAAT
>CADBMS010000249.1 GCA_902795935.1 uncultured Methanobrevibacter sp. | reverse complement strand
TGAAACAATCTTTAAAAACAATTTCAACAAATTTGTAGGAAGAAAATCACTCTATGAAAATTGGATCACAAATATGGTATAAACTTTAATGAAAACACTATATATTTCTAAAATAAATAATGTTAAAGTTAATAGATATTAGAGGTATTAAAAATAGCTCTTCCAGCATATTGTCCAGACATATAATAGAAGTATACTAATAAAATAAAAACTGCTGATAAAAAAACAATCATTAAAACTATAAACAGCAAATCTAATTTATTTTTATTATCATTTAAAAAACTAAAATTAGTGTTTAACGTAAAACTTAATGGAAAAAGTGCCAATATTGGTAAAATGTAACGTCCTTGTAAACCATGAATAAAATTTGCTCCTACAGGAGACCAAGTTAAATACTGAACAAATAAAAATCCAAAATATATAATTGTATTTACAATAAAAATACCAATTCTAGTTTTATTAGCTAACTTAAAATCACCTTTAGGGTATAATAATAATGCAATATAATATAAACCGAATAATATGATTAATGAATTAGATAGGAAAAAAGCATTATATACACTCATAAAATCTCCAAAGTAGAATACTCTGCTAAATACAATCCATAAAAAGGTAGGAGATATGAAAGTTATAATAGATTTTATTGGATTATCTAATATAAATTTTAACTGATTTTTAGCATCAATTCCAAATTGTGTAAATGTGTCTTGTCTGAATGAATTATTTAATTTTGGAATTGCATATAAAAAATTCCAAGCTAAAACAATTAAACATAATAATACTAATCCAATCCAAATACAAATATACTCCTTTTTAGATTTAAAATTTGACTTAGGAATAAATAATGCCAAAAATACAAACATAATACATGGAGGTTTAATAAGAGCAACTAATAAACATAAAACAAAGAAAATAAATATTTCTCTAAAATTAATAGTATTCTCCGGTTTTACATACAAATAAAAGAAATATGCTAAAGATAATAAACTTAAATAAATAAACATTGCATCAGAACTCATAGATGCTGCTTGCTGAATAGATAATGGCAAACAAGCAACTAATAATAATTGTAACTTAAAAAAAGGTGCTTTTTTAACAGCATAAGTGCAAATACATGCATAAACTAATAAATTACATAACCTACCCAACCACATCATCCAAATTACATTCAAATCCAATAATTTAGCTAATAAAATCCCAAAAGCTTGAGGAACATAACAATAAAACAAATTCTGAGCAAAAACAGAATCACAATAAGCTAAAGAATAATCTATTTTTTCATTAAGAACTGTATTATCAAATGCAATTTCATAACAATGTTCCATTAAATTATTTGTAGATTTAATTGTTTTATATCCGTGTTCATAACTTTGAACAAATAAATCACCACGCGAAGTTAACTCCGCCCTATTAAAATGTTCTACTTCATCAGGTAAAGATAATACTGGGTACACAAAAACAGCTAATAAACCAAATAATACAATAATAACAAAAGTAATCCTATGTAATCTTTCAACAGACAATACTGAATAAACAGTTAAAAATACACCAACAACACCAATTCCTAAGCAAAAAATCCATTCCGATTCAAAATAATTACCCTCAAAATACTCTAACAAAACAATTGCAAATAAACATAGAATATACAATAAAACAAAATATTTATAATCAAATATTTTAAGAGAATATATTTTAAATTTATTTTTTAGTTCTGAAATATTAATCATATAATCTCCATATTACATTATATATTATACTAAACCTAAAACTAAAAAAAAGAATTTATTCCAGTGTTGACATTATCAGAATAAAAATTTAATTTCATTTATACAAATTTTAAGTTGATAAATACAGTCCAAGTTAAAAACCAAATTAATACAAATGGTACAATCCCATTCCATAACCATCCTGAAAATCCATTAACTTCATTGTTATCTAATATTTTTTCTGCTATTCTGCCAATAATTATTAATAAAACAATACCTACAAAAGATCCTAATGCTTGATTTTGTCCTATAACCGATATAGATCCATTAGATGTTATAAATGATAAGTAACCTGCAATTATTGCTCCTGCTGCATGCATTAATGTCATTTTAGCGTCAGTATCCATTAATAATAATCCTCCATTGTTAAAATTAATTAATTAAATCAATAAAACTTAATGATTCAATAAATGATTAAACATAATATAGTTATTAACAATCATAAATATAAAGATTATTTTCTAATTATTTATATTAAACACTTTTCATATAATTATATTTAAACTTAAAAAAATAAGATGAAAAAATAGAATAAACATTATTTTAATTATATAAATATTACTTATTAATGGTGTTATATTTATGAAAACCATGTCAAATGTAGACATATTTGCTATTTGTCAAGAATTAAATGAATCATTAGAAGGTGCAAGAGTAGATAAAGCTTATCAACCAACTAAAGATACCGTAGTTATAAGATTCCATAAATCCGGTATTGGAAGAATTGATGTTGTGTTCCAAGCAGGAGTTAGAATGCATATTTCACAATATCCCCTGCAAAATCCAAAAATTCCACCAAATTTTCCAATGCTACTTCGAAAATACATAAAAGGTGCAACTGTACGTAGTATTAAACAATACAAATTTGATCGTATAGTTGAAATTAAAGTTTCTAAAGAGGAAAATTATACATTAATTATTGAATTGTTTGCTAAAGGAAATATTATTTTATTAAATCAAGACAATAAAATTATACTTCCCTTAAAACATAAAATGTGGAGTGATCGTAAGATAACTTCTAAAGAAGAATATAAATATCCTCCAAGTCATGGAATTAATCCATTGAATTTTGAAAAAGAAGAGCTTAAAAGAATATTTGAAGAATCTGATAAAGACATCATACGAACATTAGCATTAAGTGGATTAGGTGGTAATTACGCAGAAGAAATAATTTTACGATGCGATTTTGATAAAAGTGTTCTTGCTAAAGACTTAAGTGAATTGGATGTTGATTTGATTTATAATACTATTAATGAGTTATTTAACCCATTAATTGAAAATAAATTAACAGCAATGATTGTTAGTGGTGAAAAAGAAGATGTTTTACCATTAAAATTAGAAATTTATAGAGATAATGAATATAAAAAATATGACACTTTTAATGAAGCTGCAGATGAATTTTACAGTTCTAGAGTTAAATCTGAAATTAAAGAAATGCAAAACACTATTTGGAGTAAAAAAGTAAATAAATATACTAAGCGACTCAAAATACAAGAAGAAACTTTAGAAAAATTTAAAAAAACTATAGTTGATTCTACACGTAAAGGAGATTTAATTTATACATATTATTCACAAATAAATGAAATTCAGAATATAATCGAAACTGCTAGACAAAAATATTCGTGGCATGACATTTCTAAATTAGTTAAAAAAGGTAAAAAAGATAAAATATCAGGTTTAGAACTTATTGAATCTATTGATAAACTTGGTAATATTACTTTAAAACTTGAAGAAGATATTATAATTATTGATAGTAAACTACCTATCCCAGAGAATGCTGAAATTTATTATGAGAAAGGTAAAAAAGCTAAACGAAAAATTAATGGAACAATTATTGCTATAGAAAATACAAAAAAACAACTTGCTAAAGAAGAAAAGAAGAAAGAAATCGCTATGGAACAAATTATGGTTCCTCAAAAACGTGTGAAAAAAGAATTAAAATGGTTTGAAAAACTTAGGTGGTTCATTTCATCTGATGGTTTACTTGTTATTGGGGGACGTGATGCTAATAGTAATGAAATTATCGTTAAAAAACATATGGATAATAATGATGTTTATCTGCATTCAGATATTCATGGAGCTTCATCAGTGATTATTAAAACTGAAAAGAAATATGTTGATGATAATTTACCAGTTCCAATTAGTACTTTAAGAGAAGCTGCTATTTTTGCTGCATCATTTTCTAGCGCATGGCAAAAAGGATTTAGCTCATTAGATGTTTATTGGGTTAATCCTGATCAAGTTACTAAAACTCCCCAATCTGGAGAATTTATCAAAAAAGGATCCTTTATTATCCGAGGTTCTAGAAATTATCTTAGAAAAACTGATTTGATAATTTCTGTAGGTATTGTTGATTATAATGGGTTAAGAGTTATGGCAGGACCTATTGAATCTGTTAAAAAATTAACTGACAAATATGTGACGATTAAACCAGGTTATACTAAAAAAGAAGAAATTGCACGTAAAATATTGTATAAAATTGATTCAGATAATATTTTAAGTATTGATGATATTATTCGTGTTTTACCATCAGGCAAATGTGATTTTATAAAATAAATTATTTTTTTATATTATCTTCTTTTGAAATATAAATAGGCCTTTGTTTAGTTTCCAAATATGTTTTAGATAAATATTGTCCAAGTATTCCTATTGAAAATAGTTGTAGTCCACCCATAAATAATATTATACAAATTAAAGATGGCCATCCTGCTACTGGGTCTCCAAACATCAAAGTTCTTATTATTAAGAAAATTATTAAAGCAAATGCTAATAAACAGAACATAAAACCTGTGATTGAAGATATTGATAAAGGCATTGTTGAAAATGCAATTATACCCTCTAATGAATATTTAAATAATTTCCAAAAAGACCAGTAAGTTTCTCCCGCAAATCGTTCTATATTTTCATATTCTAACCATTTGTTCCTAAATCCTACCCATGAAAATATTCCTTTTGAAAAACGATTATATTCCTGTAAGTTTAATATTGAATTAACCATTTGTCTTGTCATTAAACGATAATCCCTGGCACCATCAACTATTTCAGTATCTGAAATCAAATTTATTATTTTATAAAATAACCTTGCAAAGAATGACCTTATTGGCGGTTCACCTTTACGGTCAACTCTTCTTGTAGCAACACAATCATACGATTCATTGATAATATAATTATACATTTTTGGTAGTAATTCGGGAGGATCTTGTAAGTCCACATCCATCACTACAATATAATCTCCAACACTATTTTTTAATCCAGCATAAATTGCTGCTTCTTTTCCAAAATTTCTTGAAAATGAAATATATTTTATTTGATTATCTATTTTATTTAGTTTTTTTATTGTTTCTAAAGTTGCATCTGTTGAACCATCATCTATAAATATTAATTCAAAATTGGAATTCATTTGTTTAATTATTTTTTGGATTTCATTGTAGAATATTGGAATTGATGCTTCTTCATTAAAACATGGCACAACTATAGAAATTAATGACATAATATTGTTTTTAGTTTTTGGAATATTTATAATTATATTTTTATTTTAGTTTATAAATTGTTAAATTATAATATTCAAATGGGTAGTTCCCATAGTTTTGAAATGTTAAATTTTCTTTTTTCCAATTATTTATTATATATTGCTCTTGTTCTAAACAAAATATCCAAATTGTTTTATTTTGTTTTTGAATATTTTTTATTTCTTGAGTATTATTTATTATATTTCCTATTGTACCATTGTATAAATATTGTGTGTTATTTGGATTATATATCTTAAATATTTCATATGTTTGACTGTATAAATGTATTATTAAATCATTTGAGTTTATATTCAAATTTTGTTTTTCTAATTTTTGCATTGTCTGTGTATTGT
>CADBMS010000248.1 GCA_902795935.1 uncultured Methanobrevibacter sp. | reverse complement strand
ATTCATTCAAATGTTCTGTTAACTCTGTAATTGCATCCTCATCAATTTTATTTTTTATTGACATACTTAATATTTTATCAACCATCAGTGATAAACTTTTAGTAAAAAACTATAATTATTTATTTTTATAAGCAATATAACTCTCAGGATAAACACCTTTAATGTGATTCCATAAGGTAAATTTTTCAAAATCTTTTAAAATATTTTGTAGAACTATTACTTCTTCACGCTTTTCTTCCAATAGTTCTTTTGTAATGTGGATTCTATGTCGTATCTTATTATTTTCATTATAGATGTCTTCTACTTTTTTTAATTCAAGATCCATCTTTAAAAGTTCAAAATTGATTATTTTTTCTTCAAGTTCTTTTTTTTCGATTCGAAGTTCTTTTAATCTGCCTTGAGATTCATGAAATTCTTTACGTAAATATCCAATTTCTTTATTTTTCATATCTACAATCATTTCTAAATCTTTAATCTTTTTTAATGCATCATTTAAAGTTTCTTTTTGTGTCATGAAGATTAACCTATAATTTTATTTAATAAATCCTCTCAGTTATTTCATTAGCTACTTCATAAGCATCTATTACACCATAAATGTAAAATGATACCAATATAAATAATGGTATGACCAACCAAGATAAAAATATGCAGATAAGTTCTATTAAAAATAATCCAATTGCTTTCATTATTTGACCATTATATAACTGACCTAATCCCATTATTACTAAAGATAAAAATGCTGCTAAAACAGGTTTTTTAGATTTTATAGTGGTTATTTGCCCATACCCACATTGGGGACAAGGCATATGTTTATTAAGTAATCTAAAACCACATCTTGGACAACGATAAATTTGGGATCTAAATTCATAATCATCAGATAATCTACTATTTGGATTCATATCATGAGATGATTCATAATTTTCAGAGAATCTTCTACTTGTAGGCTGTTCTTTTTGTGGTTTTTTACTCATATTAGGTTTAGGCATAGAGTCATGACGTTTTTTATGATGAGAATTATCTTCTGGAAACTCTAATGGTAAATTTTTAAGATTTGTACCGCATCTTTTACAATAAGTTACTCTAGGATCTTGTCTTAAGCCACATTCAGGACATCGTACTTTGTCTTGTAGTTGCTTGTTTTTTGAATTTCTTTTTGAAAAATTATTATTTTTTGATTTTAAACTATTTTTTTTAGTAAAATCATTTTTCTGTATAGAAGTTCCACAAGTTTCACAAAATTTTGCATTAACATTTATTTTAGAACCACAATTTGGACATCTAATTTTCATGTATTTTTTCTCCAAATAGTATTTTCTATTTTTTTATTATATAATTTATATTATAAATTTTATTTATTGAATAATATTTTAAATTTAATTGATATATTAATTAAAAATAGTTTAGATACCTAATATTAATGTTTTTCTTTTTGATGTTCAATATAAGAAGAATAATTAATTCTCGGCATGATTTTTTTAAAAACATATTCTGAACTTAGAGGATAGTATTCTTTCATATATGATTGATTTATATCATTTTTAAAATCATTTAATGTGTTTAAGGATATTCCAGTAGTTTTTTCAAAAAATGATTTTGCAGCATTAAAAGCTTCTTCTTCTGTATTGAATGTTAACCCTACACATTTGTTATTTACATAAACAACCCATTTACCTGTGCGATTATTATAGGATATTCCTTTATAAATATTTGAAATGCTGTAGTCTCTTTTAAACTTATCTTTTTTCATTAATTCACCACGTTTAACTTAAAAATTTATTATTTTATATGGTTATATTATCCAATATTAAAAAATTTAAATTCATTTAACTATTTTTAGATAGTTTGATATTTCTTAATTTTTTATTATTTAATTGGTTTTTAGATTTACAATCTACAGTTTTATTAAGATTATACTCAAATTTATTCAAAATTTGAGTGAAATTTTTAAAAATTGAAATTAAAGCAAAACTTATACCTAAAAATGAGAATATAATAAAAGATAATAGCGTACAAATATTAATTGCAAATTCAAATAAGTCAAATCCATCGCCCATAATAACACCAGATGCTGAATAATAAACAATTATAATATAACCCATATTAATTAAATAGTTATCTAAAAATTAATACAACAATATTTAAATAAGTAATTAATATCTTGATATTGGTATTAAAACAATAGGGCGTCCACCAAAATTCAAAAATTAATTTTTGAAAAAGTTAATTGTGCTTTAATTTTGAAATAAAGAAAAATTTTTATACACAAATTCATTTTTGGCAGACACTCAATAATATAAAAAAAATGGGTTTGTAGAAAACCTTTTTTTCTAATTTTTATTTTTGCACTTAAAATTGATTTTTACCCCAAATTTCTATAAATATCTATTAATT
>CADBMS010000247.1 GCA_902795935.1 uncultured Methanobrevibacter sp. | reverse complement strand
TCAGAAGAAATAATAAAATCAAATAAAGGTTGGCTAGAATCTAGTGGAGATGATGGAATTCCTCCCAGATTAAAAGAATTTAAACATTGGTCATCAAAAATTTATCAGGAGACAGTGGATGTTAGGAAAAAAAATACGAATGGAAAGGATCATTAATCGTAAAACCAATAAGTGTGTTATTGTTCCTTTAGATCATGGAGTATCTGATGGTCCTATTGATGGAATAATCGATTTACCTTCAACTATAGAAAGTATATCTAAAGGTGGAGCGAATGCTGTTTTAATGCATAAAGGTGTGGTAGGTACTGGACATAGGGGGTATGGTTCGGATATTGGTTTAATAATTCATTTATCTGCAAGTACTGGTTTAAGTCCGGATCCAAATCATAAAGTATCAGTAACCTCCGTGGAAAAAGCAATAAAATTAGGAGCAGATGCAGTTTCAGTTCATGTAAATGTTGGTTCTGATGGTGAATCTGAAATGATAGCTAATTTGGGAATAATAGCTGAAATATGTGATGAATGGGGGATGCCTCTAATTGCAATGATGTATCCTAGGGGAAAAAATGTTGCAGAAGAGCATGATTCTGAAGTTGTAAAACTTGCAGCAAGAGTAGGTGCTGAATTAGGTGCAGATATAGTTAAAACTAACTATACTGGAGATCATGATACATTTAAAGATGTTGTTAATGGTTGTCCTGTACCTGTAGTCATTGCTGGTGGTCCTAAAGTAGAAACTGAAGAACAACTTTTTTCAATGGTTAGAGATGCAGTTAATGCTGGTGGCGCTGGAGTAGCGATGGGGAGAAATATCTTCCAATCTAAAAACCCAGAATTAATGACACGGGCAATTTCAGAAATTGTACATAATCAAATAACTGTAGAAGAAGCTTTAAAGATTATTAATGATAAATAATATTATTTATTTCTTTAAAAAATATATTTAGCATATAATTCGTGTTTATAGGATGTTAGTTATTTATGAAATTTGCTTGGTTGATGCCTTTAGATAAAAATTGGGTTGATAGAAAAGATTACATAACAACTGCGTTGGAATCTGGTATAAATCACATATTAGAGTTTTCTGAAATAGAAAATGTAAAAAAATTAGGTGATGTATGTATTATTTCTGATAATGATAATGCAGATATAATGCTTGTGGGTATGGTTAATAATCCAATTCACAGTAAAACATTACCTGATGATTTAACACAATCGCCACAAATGAAAATAGCTAATAAATACAAAAAAGAAGGAAAAACTGTAGCTGCATATATAGAAATATCTAACAAAAAATATGAAGAATTAGCATGTGAGCTAGGTAAAATTGTTGATTATTTAATTTTAGTTGGAAAAGATTGGACTATAATTCCTTTAGAAAATATAATATCTAATTTACAAAATGAAAATGTTGAAATAATAGCTGCTGTATCAAACTATGATGAGGCAAAACTAGCATTAGAAACATTAGAATGTGGAACGGATGGTATATTAATCCAACCTAAAGATGTATCTGATATTAAAAATATTGCTAATTTATTAGAAAAAATTGATTCGGAAAATTATAAATTAGTTCCTGCAATAATTGATTTAGTAGAATCTGTAGGGCTGGGTGATAGGGTTTGTGTGGATATTTGTTCAATAATGCATCCTGGTGAAGGAATGTTAATAGGTTCATATTCAAAAGGATCATTTTTAGTACATAGTGAATCATTACAAAGTGAATATGTTGCATCAAGACCATTTAGGGTTAATGCAGGTCCAGTACAAGCATATATTAGAACACCTGGAAATAAAACTAGATATTTATCAGAACTTGAAACTGGTGATGAAGTATTAATTGTTAATGATGAAGGTGAGAGTAAAGTGGCTATTGTTGGTAGGGTTAAAATAGAAAAAAGACCACTTGTTTTAATAGGGGCAGATTATAATGGATTTAAGTTAAGAACTCTATTACAAAATGCTGAAACTATACGTTTAGTTAATGGTGATAAAAAACCAGTATCTGTGTCAGATATTAAAAAAGGGGATAAAGTATTGGTTTATTTGGATGATGGTGCTAGACATTTTGGTATGTCTATTGATGAAACTATTGTTGAAAAGTAATTAAAATTTGGGTTTGTAGAAAACCTTTTTTTCTAATTTTTATTTTTGCACTTAAAATTGATTTTTACCCCAAATTTCTAT
>CADBMS010000246.1 GCA_902795935.1 uncultured Methanobrevibacter sp. | reverse complement strand
CCACCCCCAAAATAAGAAAAAAACAAATAACTCAAGTTTTTGAAAGAGCCAAAACATTATCTTAAAAATAAGGAAGTTATCTCATGACAACAATGATTGAATTTCAAAATGTGTCTAGAATATATAAAAGTGGAAAAAATGAATTAAAAGCACTAGACGATTTAAGTTTAAAAATTGATAAAGGAGAGTTCGTTGTTATTTTAGGTCCTTCTGGTGCAGGAAAATCTACATTATTGAATTTATTGGGTGGTTTAGATACTGCAACAAGTGGAAAAATAATTGTAGATGGAGAAAATATAGTAAATTATGATGATAATCAATTAACAAAATATCGGGCTAAACATGTTGGATTTATATTCCAATTTTATAATTTAATCCCTAATTTAACATCGAAAGAAAATGTGGAATTAATGATGGATATTACTGATAAAAAAATAGATGGTGATAAAATTCTTAATTCTGTGGGTCTTAAAAATCATGCAAATCAATTTCCAGCCCAATTATCTGGTGGAGAACAACAAAGAGTATCCATTGCAAGAGCTCTAGCAAAAGAACCAACAATGTTATTATGTGATGAACCTACAGGAGCACTAGACTCTGATACTGGTGTATTAATACTTTCATTATTACAAAATATGTGTCATGAAAAGAACACAACAGTTGTAATTGTTACACATAATTCAAATTTAGCAGCAGCTGCAGATAAATTAATTAGAATTAAAAATGGTAGAATAGAGAGTATTATAATAAATGAAACACCATTAGATGTTAATGAAATAGAATGGTGATTAAACTCTTTTTTTAATAATTCTTATTAAATTTTCTTAATTATTTTAAAAGCATAATTTATAATAGTATTTTTAAAAAGTGATAAATATGAGAATGTTATTTAAGAAAATGCTTCGTGATTTAAGAGATTATAAAATCCAATTTTTATCAATTTTTTTAATGGCATTTTTAGGTGTTTTCATATTTACAGGAATAACTGGGGAAGCAGTGGGAATAATTCAAGCATCAACTCAATATTATAAGAATACAAATCTTGCTGATATTTGGATTTATAGTGATAACTTTAGTAACGAAACATTAAACAAAATAATGGACATGAAAGAAGTTAAAGATGCTAATAGAGAAATGATAATTCCTACAATTGCAAATTACTCTTCAGACCCCGATATTACACTACATATATTAGAAAAAAATAATTCAATATCTAAATTTCATGTGTTTGAAGGAAAAGGATTTAATATTGATGATAAATATGGAATTTGGATTGATAAACGTTTTGCAGATAATAGAAAATTAAATGTTGGAGACAACCTCACCTTAAAAGTTAATGGCATAACTTTAACTAAAAAAATCAGAGGTTTAATTTTTTCCCCGGAATATGTTTATTATATTCAAGAAGGTAGTTTAGTACCTGATTTTGCTCAAGTAGGATATGCTTATATTTCAAAAGAAGCTATAGAATTCCCTATTATATATAATACAATCACAATTGATACTTATGATGATATAAGTACTTTTTCCCAAAATAAATTGGATAATACTATTGGATCTGATACATATAATCAATTTTTACTTCGTGAAAACAATATAGGTGTTAAACAATTACAAGAAGAAATAAATCAACATCAAATGTTTTCTAGAGTTTTTCCAATAATATTTGTATTAGTTGCTCTTTTAACATTACTAACAACAATGTCAAGGGTAATTGCATCTCAAAGAACACAAATAGGTACATTAAAAGCAATGGGATATAATAATAAATCAATCATTTTACATTATCTTTCATTTGGATTTTTTTTATCATTTTTAGGTTCAATTTTAGGTCTTATTATAGGGCCATTGACATTACCAAGATTATTCTATCCAAGTATGAGTTCAATGTTTTCATTACCTATTTGGGAACCTACATGGGATATAAGTTTTTTTATTGTAGCTACTTTAGTAATAATTTCTTCTGTTTTAGTAACTTATATTTCAGTTAAAAGTATTAATAATGAAAATCCTGCAGACTCTATAAAACCAAAAATTCCAACAGTAGTCACATCAAGTATTATTGAAAAAACACCATTTTGGAAAAATTTAGGATTTAATTCAAGATGGAATTATAGGGATGCTAAACGGAATAAAATACGGGCTATAATGTCAATATTTGGTGTATTTTCATGCACTGTACTTGTTATGTCTGCATTTGGAATAAATGATTCAATGAATGATGTGACTGATTGGCAATATAATGATATCTATAAATATAATACTAAAATAAATTTGGAAAAGAATATAACTAACTATCAACTTTCAAATATTCTTAATGAAACTAATGGTGAAACTATAATGGAAGATACTCTAGAAATAGAGTATAATGGTAAAAAGAAAATGGGATTTTTAACAGTTTTAAATGACTCAAAATTATATAAGACAACAAATATTGATAGAAAATATATTAAAATTAACCCTAAAGGTGTAGCAATATCAACTAAAATGGCTGAATTATTGGATGTTAAAATTGGAGATACTATTAAATGGCATATATCAGGCAATCAAAATTGGGTAGAGTCTAAAATAACTGAATTCTATTCTGTTCCATTTGGTCAAGGATTAATAATGTCGCCTGAAACATTAGAAGATTTAGGATATAATTATACAGAAACATCTATACTAACTGAAAAAAATGTTAATAATAATTTCACTGGAGTAAATAGTTTAACTACAAGGGAAACTATGATTAAAGGTTGGTATACAATGATTGAGGCTATGAATTTATTGATTTCTATTTTAATAATATTTGCAGTTATATTGGCAGTAGTGGTTTTATATAATTTAGGACTTCTTTCATTCACGGAGATTCAAATAGAACTTGCTACTTTAAAAGTTCTAGGTTTCAACTCAACAAAACTTAGAAGACTTTTATTAACTCAAAATTTATGGTTTTCAACAATTGGATTTTTATTAGCCATTCCTGGGTCATATTTTTTAATGAATTTTATGATGCAAACTAGTGGTGAAAGCTATTATTTCCCGATTAATATCTATTTAGGGAATTTAATTATTAGTTTCTTAATTACATATGGCCTTTCAGTTATAGTTAATTTATTATTTTCAGGAAAAATTAAAAAAATAAATATGGTAGAATCATTAAAAAGTAATGATTAATTTAAAACTTGATTTTAAACTGGATGATTTACAAAGGTTTTTTAATATTATTACTTTTTAAACTATTACTTATTTTTGGATTATATTGGCTTTGTTAAAAGGTATGGTGTCATAGATTAAAGTAGTTTAGGGGTCTGTTTTTTTTGTTGAAAATTCAGTCTAATTTTTTGTATTTTTGTTTCTTTTATTGTTAAACAGTTTGTGTTTGTAAAAATACATTTTTAT
>CADBMS010000245.1 GCA_902795935.1 uncultured Methanobrevibacter sp. | reverse complement strand
TTCTTCAACTTCAAGTTCCTCTGCAAATTCTTCTTCAATTTCTTCAAGATCCTCTTCAGATTCTTCAACTTCAAGTTCCTCTTTAACATCTTCAACAATGGTTTCTGTAGTTGATTCAGTTGGAATTATAATATCAACTTGATCAGGTAACCTTTCACCAGGAGGCATGATTCTAACATAGATTCCAAGTACACCTGGTTTGAGTTGTACTGTTGCAAAACCTTCATCTACTAATCTTGTTGCAGGTTCACCACATTTTTTAATGTATCCATCAGAGAATTTTGCTACTGCAGATCTTGCTCCCCTAATTTTTCCAGATATGGTTACTTCCACACCTTGAGCTCCAGCACCCATTATTTTTCTTATAGTGGAATATGCTACTCTTCTAAAGTGCATTCCTCTTTGTAACATGTTTGCAATTTTATAAGCCATTATTTTTGGATTAAGTTCTGGAACATCGACTTCTTTAACTTCAACTTGAGGATTTTCTAAATCAAATTTATTTTTTAAGTTTAAAGTGATGTTTCTTACAGTTTTTCCTCCTCTACCAATAACCATACCTGGTCTTTCAGCAAATACAACAACCATTGTACCTAAAGGAGTAACTTGAACTTCCATTCCACCATAACCTGCTCTTTCAAGTTCAGATTCTAAATATTCATCAATTCTTGTTCTTTTAAGGCCTTCTGTAACGAAATCTTTTTCTATCATTTAATTTAAGCCTCCCCTAGTACAATTTGTACGTGAGTTGTTGGTGTGTTAAATGGGCTACCTCTACCAAATGCTCTAGGTCTGAAACCTCTTCTAATTCTTCCTCTATGACTAGATATATGTTGAATTTTTAAGTTTTCAGTGTCTAAACCTTTGTATTCTGCATTAGCTTCTGCATTTTTTAAGACATTTAATATATATGATGCAGCTTTTACAGGATATCTTCCAGTAGGCCATCCGTTTAACCCTTTTCTGTGACCAACTTGTTTATTGTGGCGTTTAAAAGGAACTGCTTGATTCATTTTTATTACATCTTCTAAATAGGATTTAGCAACATCTAATTTTTTTCCTCTTAGTTCCCTACATAATTCCACTGCATGTTTAGGTGAAATTTGGAGAGAGTTTCCAACAGCTTTAGCTGATTTAGCCTTATCTTTTTCTTTAAAAGCATATTTAATTTTAGCCATTGTATTAACTCCTTATTTAAGTGGTACAAACATAGATGATCTTGTTGCACCCATACCTGGGTCTCCGTGTTGTACTCTTTTTCTAGTTGGTGCAAATTCACCAAAGAAACATCCAATCATTTCTGGTTGAATTTCTACTTGTGTAAATTCTTGACCATTATAAATTCCTAATGTTAATCCTACCATTTCAGGTAAAACAATCATATCTCTACAATGGGTTTTAATAATTTGAGGTTTTCCACCTTTTTTTTGTTCAGTTTTATTAAATTTTCTTATTTTATCTAGTACCTTTTGTTGCCTTGGTAAAAATCCTCTTTTTAAGGATCTTCTTTGTCTTGCTGGAAACATTTCTATAACATCATCCAGAGGCATTTCTTGTAATTCTTCCAATGTGTAACCATGATACTTAAATATTTTACGTGCCAATACGCCACCTCCTAAATACTTAGTTATAAAGTCTATCTCCTCTTACCTGTACGTTTTGCAGCAATTGAACCAACTTTTCTTCCTGGTGGAGCATTTCTAGAGATAGTTGTAGGTCGTCCAGGGTGTTGTCTATTTCCACCCCCATGAGGGTGATCTACTGCATTCATTGCTACTCCCCTAACAGTCATCATTTTTTTACCTTTTGCTTTTAGAGCATGGTAACGATTACCTGCTTTTAGGAATGGTTTTTCTTTTCTTCCTCCAGCAGCAACTACTCCAATAGTAGCTCTGCATTGAGGATTGAATGTTTTTAATTCACCAGATGGTAATTCAATTACTGTTTTATCAACATCATGTGTAATTAAAGAAGCATAAGTTCCAGAAGCACGTACTAATTTACCTCCGTCTCCTGGTCTATTTTCAATATTATATATTGGGGTACCTTCAGGTATCTCCCTTAATGGTAAAGAATTACCAGATTTGATTGGTGCAGATACTCCACAGGCAACCTCTTCATTAATTTGAATATTCTCTGGAGCTAGAATTAATTTTTTTTCCCCATTTTCAAATTTTACTAATGCTACAGGAGCACTTCTACCAGGATCATGGATAATATCTTCCACTTTACCTTTTAAAACACTCTCTTTTTCTAATGAATCATATGAACGGTATTGTATTTTCCCTTTAAACCTATGAGAAGCACTACGAAAAGTAGAAGTTCCTCTACCTCTCCTTTGTGATATTAAACGTTTTCCCATTTTATTTCCTCCAATTTACTGACTAATCCATTAGAATACTCCAATTTTTACAGCGATATCTTCCGCTTTATCTTCCTCATCAAGTTTGATGTATGCGATTTTAATTCCTTTGGAGTTAATATGAGTATTTACACTTTTAACCTTTGCATCATATAACTCTTCAAAAGCTCTTTTGACTTGAGGTTTGTTAACTGTTCTTAGGACTTCAAAAGTCAGCTCATTCTCTTGATCTATCAAATTCATTGTTTTTTCTGTGATGTGAGGTCTCACAATTATTGAATAAGGATCCATAATTTTCACCTTTTATTTCACATAGGGAATTCATAACCCTATTGGAAAAGTTCCTCCAATTTTTCTATTGCAGATTTTGTGAAGACTGTTAATCTACCAGGATGAGTTCCTGGGGCTAATAGTTCTGCATTTAAGTTTTCAGCAGATACTACATCTACACCAGCATGATTTCTTGCACCTAAACTGATTCCATTATCTTCTCCAACTACTATGAGAGGACCTTTAGTGTTTTTATATTTTCTTCCTCTCATTTTACCCCTACCAGCTCGTATATGTTTTCCTTCTTTTGCACGAGTAATATCATCAAAAATACCGAGTTTTTTGAATATTTCTCTAGTTTCTTTAGTTTTTTTAACTTTAGAAAGTTCATCATCAACAATAATTGGAATTTGAGGAATATTTTCTATTTTATGCCCTCTTTTTTCTACAATATCTTGATTAGTTGTTGCTGCTAATGCAGATCTAATTGCGAATCTTCTTTCTTTTTTGTTGATTTTTTCATGATATTTCTTTGTAGGACGTGGAGGATGAGCTCTTCTTCCACCAACTGCATGTGGAACGAATGCTGCTCTTGAACCTGATCCTTTAACACGAGGAACTTTAGCTATCCCTCTACCAGACCCATAAGATTCTGCAGTTGTTCTTTTACCAGCCATCGGGTTTGTTCCATATGGTTGTAATCTGGCAGTTTGTGCAGAAATCACAGCTCTTTTTATAAGGTCTGGTCTAAAGTCTTCTTGAAATATTTTAGGCAACTCAATTTCTTCTGTGACTTCACCTTTTAATGAATAAACCTTAACTTTTGTCATTTAAACCACTCTATAAATTAGACACCCTGTTTAGATGCAGTACTGATGAAGTTAATCTGTGCAGCTTCAGGATTTTTACTATTTGCTCGTATTCCTTTTCTTAAGATAATTAATCTTTTAGAAGGTCCTGGCACTGATCCTTTGACTAGTATATAGTCATTTTTAACTAAACCATATTTTATAAATCCACCTTTTGGATTTACTTGATCTACTTCAGATTGTTCACCAATTTTTAATATTTTTTTATTATATTCAGTTCTTTTATGATAACCCATTTGACCTGCTTGTGCAACAGTCCACATAGTTCTAGCTGGTGTCCATGGTCCTATGGAACCAACATGTCTAGCTTTACTACTTCTTGCAGCTTTACCATATTGAATTCTTATTCCAAATCTTTTAACTGGACCTTGGAATCCTTTACCTTTTGTTACAGCAATGGCATCTACGAATTCACCTTCATTTAAGATGTCTTTAGCGCTGATTTCTTGACCTAATAATTCTAATGCATAATTTAATTTTTCTTCAGGGTTTTTTCCACCAATTCCACATTCGAATATTTCAGGTTTCTTTTTAGGTACGCTGGTTACTTTGGGATTAGTGTTAAGTAAAACTCGTACATCTTCAAGATATTCAATATTTTCTTTAATTTTATTGATTGCAGCTTCTTGATTATATTCTTCTTTTGGAAGTGTGATTTTTCTTGATAATTCTTCATTTAAATTATCTGCTAATACTTCACCCATAGCTTTTAATCCACGGGATGTTTTTTCATAAACTCTAACTCCCATTACAGATAATGGTGGTACTTCCATTACAGTTACTGGTGTAGCAACTTCCATACCCTCTGTAGGAGAATTTTTAGTGTTATCTACCATCATGATGTGGGTCATGCCGACTTTATATCCTGCAAGACCTAATAATTTTGGTTCTTCAGTTGTTGGCCAAGATTTAACTCTTGGTGTTTCTTTGGCTGAGCGTTTTCTTGGGCTAAATGCAACTGATCCTTTTCTTGGTTGATGATGTCTACCCATTGGTTTGCCTCCTTACATTCACAATTTTATTTTTCCGTTTTCTGATTATTTTGAATTTAATAGCAAATTAAATGCAGTTAATGTTGCAATAACTGCTTCTTCAGTCCGTACTGTTATAGTGCCTTGATTAGGTATAGTGTTTACTTCAAAGTCAACTATGTTCTGACCAATCATATTATCAGGTAGGCCAGAATATGGACCTCCAAACAAAATAGCAGTATGTTTGGATTTCTTTGCTTTAATCTTTATTTCATCTAAAATAGACGTTAATTTTTCAGCTTTTCTGGATGATGCCACCACAAAATCCGGTTTAACTGATTTAATACTTTGTTGAAGATTTTTATAATCAGATATAGTCTCATATCCCCAATATGTACCCTCTGGTTCATCCGGTTCAACTATTATCTCTTTACCTAACTTGGTTACTCGAAAGCTAAAAATCTTATTTACAGACAACTGTTCTTTACAAAAACCATATTTATCTGCACCAATATCTACAAAAGTGCCTTTTTTAGTTCTTTTTAATGTTAATCCTTGTCTGTAATCTCCTTCGTTAGGCATTCCTGTTGGATGGTGGGGAGTTCTTAATGGTGGAAGTAATCCCACATATTTTAACTCATTCCTAATAGGAAAAACCTTCTTTCGAAGGTATTGAGGTGTATCCATATATGAGAGTATATCTCGTATAAAATCCGCCTCTTTATGATTTGCATCGTCATGATACACTACAATTCGGTCTACATTAAATACAGCTGCTGCTCTTGCAATTATCCCAACTTTAGCTGTTTTTAGCTTTAAATCTTTGGTTTCAGCTGTTAATGAGTCCGGTATGAATATAGATAAATGCTTAGTTAGCATCTTTAAATATTTGTTTTTATATGTTATATAATTATCGATAACCCAAACTAGACTATTGATACTAACATCACATCATATTCTCAAAATATAATGTTTTACAGTTCATACTGTAAACTTTTATTACATTAATCATGTAGGTATTTAATAATTTAGTAAATTAAAGTATATAAATTTATGCCTATTAGAATGGCTTAAAAAGATTTAATTCATTAAATATTAAACAATTAATAGGTAAATAAATTTAAAAATAATAAAATAAAAATAAAATTTATAAATAAATCTTTTGAGCTCTTACAACAACTACATCTATATTTTTAGATTCCATTTTATGAAAAGGATAGATATTAGGTAATAAAAAGGAATAATAAAATTTATGAGTTATTTCTGCATTTAATTTTGAAAAGTAATTTTCAATAAAATTCTCTGTCTCAGCCATGTGAAATGAATATGATACATCTGAAAGTTCAATTGATTTTTCCATAAAAATTCTATCAGCACCATTTTTTACTTTAGATTGTGAACCAAAAGGAGGATTTTGTATAGTCACATCCATATGTAATGGTTCAAATGTATCAAGTTTTGAATTTAAAATAGTATTAGATAAATTATTAACATCTAATTCAATAAAATCACAATAATCATTAACACCTAATTTCTCAGAAGAATCATTTGCAGTTATTAATACATCAGAATCAATATCTACTCCACAGGCATAATTTGCACCTAACAATAGAGAACCAATAGTAAAAATTCCACTACCACAACCTAAATCAAGTATATTCTTGTCAAAAATATCATTAAGAGCATAAGCATTCCATAATAAGTCAGATGCAATAATTGATGGAGTCATATATTGTTCTAATTCAATTTTAGGTTTAGGATGAGCAGGTATTGATTGTAACATCATTTCCAGATGCTTTTTACGTTTAATTAAATTGAAATTTGACATAAAACAACTAACCATATAAAAGTAATTTTTATAACAACTTTTAATAAAAATAATAAGTAAGAATTTTTATAATAATATTATATAATATATTTTTCATTAAAAAAATATACTATAAAATTTTCTAGAATATAATTAAATACTTAAAAATAAAGGAGTCAATTAATGTTTAGTAAAGTATTAGTTGCTAATCGTGGTGAAATAGCAATAAGAGTTATGAGAGCCTGTAAAGAATTAAAAATTGATACTGTGGCTGTTTATTCTGAAGCAGATAAATATGCTCTCTTTACTAGATTTGCAGATGAAGCATATTGTATAGGCAAATCTTCACCATCGCAAAGTTACTTAAATATTGATAATATTATAGAAGTAGCTGAAAAAACAGGTGCGAATGCAATACATCCTGGTTATGGTTTCTTAGCAGAAAACCCTGAGTTAGGAAAAGAATGTGAAAAACATAACATAAAAATTGTTGGACCTAACTATAAAGTTGTTGAATCAATGGGGGACAAAATAACAGGCAAACAAATTATGAGAGAAGCAGGTATCCCTGTAATCCCAGGTACTGATAAAGGAATTACATCTATTGAAGAAGGAATAGATATAGCAGAAGCCATCGGATATCCAGTTATAGTTAAAGCTTCCGCTGGTGGAGGAGGTATTGGTATGTCCACAGTTTATTCTAGAGAAGAACTAGTTAATGCTATTGAATCAACCCAAAATATAGCAGGTTCTGCATTTGGTGATTCAACAGTATTTATTGAAAAATACCTTGAAGAACCTAGACATATAGAATTCCAAGTCATGGGAGATGAACATGGCAATATAATTCATGTGGCAGACCGTGAATGTTCTATACAGAGGAGACATCAAAAACTTATAGAAGAATCCCCATCTCCTATAATGACTGAATTATTAAGGGATAAAATGGGAAATGCTGCGGTTAAAGCTGCAGAATATATTAATTATACTAATGCTGGTACTGTAGAATTCCTTTATGCTAATGATGAATTTTATTTCTTAGAAATGAATACTCGTATCCAAGTAGAACACCCTATAACTGAAATGGTAACTAGTGTCGATTTAGTGCAAGAACAATTAAAAATAGCTGCAGGTCAAGAATTAACTTACAATCAAGATGAAATAACTGTTCAAGGACATGCTATAGAATGTCGTATTAATGCTGAAGATCCTTTAGCTAATTTCACACCTAACCCTGGAAAAATTACTTCTTATAGATCTCCAGGTGGTTTTGGTATACGTGTAGATAGTGCTATTTATAATAATTACTCTATTCCACAATTTTATGATTCTATGATTTCAAAGCTAATTGCTTATGATCGTACACGTGAATCCGCTATTAATCGTATGGAAAGAGCTCTTCAAGAGTATATTATTATTGGTGTTAAAACCACATTACCATTCCATAAATCTATGATGCGTAATAAAAATTTTAGAGCTGCCAAGTTACACACTCACTTTATTGATGAAAATGCTGATGAAGTTAGAGAAGAAATGTTAAATGTTATTGCAGAAGATAAAGAAATGATGGACCGTATGAAAGCCACATTTTTACCAGGAAAAAGAGTTGCAGCCATTAGTGCAGCCGTAGGTAGTTATATGCAAACTGTTCAACGTCAAAAAGACTAAATAATCTTAATTAAGATTTCTTTTTTTAAAATTCATTATTTTTCTTTTTTGGAGATTGTGAATGAATAATTTAAATGATGATTTTAAAGTTTATTCAAATAGATTTGATACTCAATTCATTGGCAAAACAATTTATTATTATAAAGTTGTTAATTCAACTAATACTGTTGCTAAAAACCTTATTAAAAATAATATTGATGATGGCACAATTATTATAAGTAAAACTCAAAATAAAGGTAGGGGACGTAATAATCATTCTTGGATATCACCTAAAGGAGGCATTTGGATGTCCATTATCCTTAAACCAAATATTCCGCTAGATAAAATCCAATATTTAACTTTAATTGCAGGTATCAGTGTTAGTAAAACCATTAATGAAAATTTTAATTTAAATTCTAGTATTAAATGGCCAAATGATGTTTATATAAATGATAAAAAAATATCTGGCATTTTAACTGAAAGCCATATAACTAATAAAAGTGTTAATTATCTTATTTTAGGTATTGGAATTAATGCTAATAATTCTAAAACAGATTTAGATTTAGATTTACAAACATCCGCAAGTTCTCTTAGAGATGAACTAGGGTATAAAATTGATATAACTAATTTCCTTAATAAATTTTTGAATAAGTTAGAATATTATTATAATATTTTATCTAATGATGAATTTAATAAAATATTAAATGATTGGAAATCATTAACTAATACTTTAGGAAAAATTGTTGAAATTAAACAAGGCCCTAATAAAATTATAGGTGAAGCATATGATATTGATGATAATGGTTCATTAATTATAAAAGAAGATGATGGTAATTTTAGAACTATTATTGCAGGAAATTGTACTATAAAAAATTAAAT
>CADBMS010000244.1 GCA_902795935.1 uncultured Methanobrevibacter sp. | reverse complement strand
TAATGAAACAAACATAAAAAAATAACTAAAAAATAAGAAACAACAAAAATTTTTCTAAAAATAGAAATTAATTAAAAAAATTTTGCGCCCCAAATTCAAAAAGTATAAAAATAATTTTTAAAATATTTCATTTAAAATATTTTCTATAACATCAAGTGTTCTATCCAAATCATCATAAGTATGTGCTTGTGATATAAAACAAGACTCAAATTGTGATGGTGGCATAAAAACACCATTAGTTAATAAGTTATGGAAATACATATCAAATTTATCAACATCAGATTTTTTAGCATCAATATAATTTTTAACTTCATTTTCTGTGAAATATAATTGAAACATAGATGCTAAACCTACAACTTGTATATCTAATTTTAAGTCTTCAACAATTTGTTCTAGACCTGCACGCATATATTGACCTTTACCATTTAAAGTATTATAAAAACTATACTTTAATAAATTTAATGTTGTTAAACCTGCAATGACTGATATTGGGTTTCCATTAAAAGTTCCTGCCTGATACACATTTCCTTGTGGAGCTATTTGTTTCATGAATTCTTTTTTACCTGCAAGCACCCCCATTGGGAATCCACCACCAACAATTTTACCTAATGTTACTAAATCAGGTGTTACATCAAAATATTCTTGAGCTCCACCTTGTGCCAATCTAAATCCTGTTATAACTTCATCAAATATCAATATTATATCATTTTCATAGCTTATTTCTCTTAAAAATTTAAGATATCCATCTTGAGGAAGTATGCATCCAATATTCCCCATTACCGGTTCAACAATTATTGCTGCTATATCTTCTTCAGAACCTATTAATTTTGTTAATGCATCCACATCATTATATGGGCAAGATAATGTATTTTTAGTGGTGTCTTTAGGCACCCCTTCAGAGTCAGGCAAACATGCAGCTCCCGATCCTGATTTAACTAAAACATAGTCATGTGCTCCATGGTATGAACCTTCAAATTTTATTATTTTATTTTTACCTGTTATTCCTCTTGCTAATCTTATTGCACTCATTGTTGCCTCAGTTCCTGAATTGACAAAACGCACCATATCCGCACAGGGAACATATTCTACTATCTTTTTGGCTAATTTTAGCTCATTTTCTGTTGGTGCACCATAACCTGTTCCTTTTTCTAGTTGAGTATAAACATTATCTATTATTTCTTCATTTGCATGACCCATTACCATTGGACCATATGCTAAACAGTAATCTATGTATTTTTGTCCATCCACATCCCATATATATTGCCCTTTAGCTTTTTCAACAAAAAAAGGGTATGGTTTGAATGCCCTTACAGGAGAGTTCACTCCACCTGGAAAGTATTTTTTTGATTCATTAAATAATCCTTCAGATTTCATATTCCAACATTCCTTAATTCATTAATTTAATTTATATTACTCCTGACCAATTTTACTTATTCTGATTAATGAGTTTATTGTTGCTACTGCAACAGGTGTTCCTCCTTTAGGACCTTTAGTTGTTATATTAGGAATATTTATATTTGTTAATGCATTTTTAGAATCTGCAGCACCTACAAACCCTACAGGAACACCTATTATTGATTTAACATTAATTTCATCTTTTTTTATAAGTTCTATTGTCTTGTATAATGCTGTGGGTGCATTTCCTATAACAATTATTCCTTCAAATCCATTATTTGCTGCATACTGTATCCCTGCTGCAGCCCGAGTGATTTCATATTTTTGTGCTATTTTTTTTACTTCATTTTCATTTATATAACAATTAACCGAACCACCATATGTTGTTATTCCTGATTTTACCATTGTTATATCAGTAATTATATCTTCATTATTTTTTAATGATTTTAAACTCATTTCAACAAAATTAGAGCTCATATTAACTAATTCTGCATATTCAGGGTCTGCTGTTGAATGTACTATTCTTTCTACAATTGATTTTTCATCATCAGTTAAATTTATTGTTTTTTCATCTATTAATGATTTAACGATTTGCCTACTTTTTTTAGCAATTTCATAACCTTGCTTTGTGGATGCACCCATGAACATAGTTATCACTTAAATTAATTATATAGTTGATATTATTAGATTTTAAACTATTAAATACTGATTGTCTAGTTTATTATGTAAGAATAAGTTTAGAATATAAACTATTATTTTTTTAGTTTGATGCAGATTTTCCTGCAATATACCCAGTAGAAAATGCTACTTGTAAATTGTAACCTCCAGTTGGACCCGCATATTCTAATATTTCGCCTGCAAAATAAAGTTTAGGAGTTGTTTTAGATTCTAATGTTTTTGAATTAATTTCATTTGAATTTATTCCACCAATAGTTATTTTTGCAGATTTAACATCTATATTTGATACAGTTAATTGAAATTGTTTTAAGTTTTGGATTATTTTATTTTTATCTTTTTTAGTTAAGTTACTAATTGTTTTAGTTGAACTAACATTAATTTCATTTAAAAAAAATGTTATAAAATTATTTACAAGATAATATTTCAAATAATTTTTTATCATTGTTGTTCCATATACTGAAGAATCTTTTATTATCTTATTATTCAATTCTTCTTGTGATAAATTAGGTATGAAATCCAATGAAATGTTTGTTTCTTGAAATTGTGTTTTATTTGTTAATAAATCATAGTCTTGTAATTGCATTATTTTATTGCTTAAATTTAATATTGCAGGTCCTGACAGCCCATTATGCTTTATTAAAACATCATCTCTTATTTGGATCTTCTTTTTTTTATTTTTAAAAGACACCACTATATCTTGGAACGTTATTCCTGCTAAATTTTTTAGTGATTTATTTTCAATTATTAAAGATGTTAAACCAGGTTTTATTTGTGTAATTGTATGCTGTAAATTTTTTGCTAAGTAGTAACCTTCACCATTTGATCCTGTTTGTGGATAGGTTATACCACCTGTTGTTATTATTATTTTGTTTGCAGTTATAGTTTTTTTATTTGTTTTTATTATGAAATTGTTTTCTTGATTTTCTATTTTTGTAACATGTGTATTTAGCGATGTTTCAATATTCAAATCATGTATCATTTGTTTTAGTGTGTTTAGTATAGATTCTGCTTTGTTAGTTGTTGGAAATATTCGACCACTTTCTTCTTCATTAAACTTTAGACCATTATCCTTAAAAAAACAAATTAAATCTTCATTATTTAAACTGTATAATGAATGTTTTAGGAAGTTTTTTTCATTATAATATTCTAATTGATTAGATATTGGGGTAGAATTTGTTATGTTACAACGGCCACCACCAGTTAATAGCAATTTTTTACCAAAATCATCATTTTTTTCAAGTATTATTGTTTTTAATGAATTCTTTGTTTGCATACTAGTTATTGCAGCCATCATCCCTGCGGGGCCACCACCTATAATTGCAATGTCATAATTTTTCATTATTATTTTAATACTTAAATGTAGTTAATATAATTTTTTTAGGAATCTATTATCGGGTGTCCACCAAAATTCAAAAATTAATTTTTGAAAAATGTTAATTGTGCTTTAATTTTGAAATAAAGAAAAATTTTTATACACAAATTCATTTTTGGCAGACACTTTATCATAAAACAAAAAAACTGGATTCATATGAAAAAAGCTATGTTTCACAAAAATAAAATAAATACAATCATAATAAATATTGATTTAAAAACAAAAGTTAAAATAAATGAATTTATTTTAAGGAGTCAACCTTCGACGATCTCTTGGGAATAGAACAGTTTCACGTATGTTTTGTACTCCAGTTAACACCATAGTTAATCTGTCTGCTCCAACACCCCAACCTGCATGTGGAGGCATACCATATTCAAATGCTGCAAGATATGTTTCAAATGACTCTGGATTTAATCCTTTATCTTTGATTTGTTTTACTAGTAAATCATACTGATGCACCCTTGTTGCACCTGAAGATATCTCTAAATCTTTGTACATTAAATCAAATGCTTGGCTTATTTCAGGATGTTCATCTTCGGGTAATACATAGAATGGTTTGATTTCTTGTGGCCAACCAGTGATAAAATAGAAACCATCCATTAATTCACCCATTGCTTTTTCGGCAGCACGTGATAAATCTTCACCATATCTCATATTTACTCCTTTAGAATTAACCATATCAACTAAATCAGCATAATCTACCTTTGGAAATGTTTCAGTTGGTATTTTTAGGTCATGTTCAAGCGCATCTAATTCAGAACCACATTTTTCTTTAACATCGACAGATATTTTTATAATCATTTTTTCTAAGTATTCCATAACATCATGTTGATTCAAGAATGATGCTTCCATATCTATGGATATTGCTTCATTTAAGTGTCTTAGCGTATCATGTTCTTCTGCTCTAAAAATTTGCGCTATTTCAAATACCTTGTCAAATCCTGCAGACATCATCATTTGCTTATATAATTGGGGACTTTGACCTAAGAATGCTTCTCTTTCGAAGTATGTTATTGGGAATAATTCTGTTCCCCCTTCTGTTGCAGATGCAACTAATTTTGGAGTGTTTATTTCTATAAAATCATTTTCAATGAAAAAATTACGTGCAGAGTTTAATATTACACTTTTTATTTTGAATATTCCATTCACACCAGGTTTTCTTAAATCCAAAAATCTTGAGTCTAAACGAGTATCAATTTCTGCTTTAACTTTTTCTGTAGGATCTAAAGGTAATGGTTGTTTAGATTCATTTAATATAGTTATTTCAACAGGTAATAATTCTACACCATTTGGTGCTTTATTAGACTCCTGTATTTTACCTTTTACTGATATTACTGATTCTTTTTTTAGTTTTCTTAATTCTTCAAATATTTCTGATTCAATTTTTTTACTTGGAGCGGTTACTTGTATTAATCCATCCCTATCTCTTAGTAATACAAATATAATTCCACCCAAATCTCTAATTTCATGAGTCCACCCCATAACTCTTACTTCTTCACCATTTAATTCAGGAGTGATTTCTTTTGAGTAATGGCTTCTTCTTAAGTTCTTTAATGAGTTTATCAAATTTATTCACCTCAAATATAAGATAAAATATCATATAAATATCTATATTTTATTTTTTTAATTTAAAAAAAGGATAATTAATATACTAATAATTTTTTAATATTTCAATGATATTAAATATTTTTATTAAAACACCATAATATTTTTATAACCTTTTTTTGAATGATTCTGCATGAGCATACAAACCTTCATATTCAGCTAAGGGTATGATAACATCTTTTAAATTATCCAAACCATCTTTAGTTAACTCCAATACAGTTGGTTTTTTTAAAAATGATTCAGTAGACAAGCCAGAATACATTTTAGCCCCACCCGCAGTAGGCAATACATGATTAGTCCCAGCACCATAATCTCCTGCAGCAACAGGAGTTAATTGACCTAAAAATATTGATCCAGCATTATTAATTTTAGTTAAAGTCTTACGAGGATTTTTAGTCATTATAATTAAATGTTCAGCAGCATATTCATTAGTAAGAGCAATTGCTTCATCATCAGTTTTAGTTATTACGATTTTACCATATTTATCTAAAGATTCACGTATTATGTCCTTTCTTTGCATATTATCAATATTAGATTCTATAATATCATAAACAATATGCGCCAATTCCTCGGAAGAAGTTATCAATATACATGGAGCATTAGGATCATGTTCAGATTGAGCTAACAAATCATATGCAATAAATTCAGGATTTGCACTCTCATCTGCAAGCACTAATACTTCAGACGGCCCTGCTGGAAACTCAACATCAACATCACCATAAACCTGTTGTTTAGCACCAGTTACAAAAATATTTCCAGGCCCAACAATTTTATTAACCTTTGGAATACTTTCAGTACCATAAGCTAAGGCAGCTATTGCTTGTGCCCCACCAATTTTGTATATTTCATCAGCACCGGCAATATCTGCCGCTACAAGTATTGCAGCATTTATCTTACCATTAGTTTGAGGAGGAGTACAACACACAACTTTTTTAACACCTGCTATTTTAGCAGGTATTACGGTCATCAAAATAGTAGATGGATATGCAGCACGACCACCAGGTATATAACAGCCTACACTTTCTATAGGCC
>CADBMS010000243.1 GCA_902795935.1 uncultured Methanobrevibacter sp. | reverse complement strand
GTAGATTGTGTTTTTGAGTTTTGTTTCTTTGTTTGATAGTTTTAGGCTTCTGCTGTGGTTTGTTCCTTGGAATAGTCTTTTTATTACGCTTATTACTGATTCTACATTATTTCTTTTTGAATATATTGTTTTTTATGAAAATTGTTTGACTATTTAATCTGTAAAAATACATTTTATTTTAATTATTTATAAAAAATGAATTCTTAAGCCAATATAATATTATAAATATATATTATATATTAGTTTATATTATATATTATCTAATAAATAAAAATAATACTATTTTTTTAGGAGATAGAGTATAATGAAAGGAATTATTGGAACAATATGTGGAGATATTATTGGATCTACTCGTGAGTTTAATCCTATTAAAACTAAAGATTTCCAATTATATCCGAAACAATCTAGATTTACTGATGATACAATTATGACTTTAGCAGTTGCTAATTGGTTGATTAAAGATAAAAATTCAAAAATAGTATTAATTGATGAATTGAAGTATTTTGGTAATAAATATCCTAATGGCGGTTATGGAAGGATGTTTAAAAAATGGTTAAATACAGATTCTCCTGAGGCTTATGGTAGTTATGGTAATGGTTCTGCTATGAGGGTATCTCCTGTTGCATGGGTTGGTGAAACACTTGAAGAAGTGGAAAAATTAGCTAAGATATCATCGATTGTAACTCATAATCATCCAAATGGAATTAAAGGTGCATTAGCAGTTGCAGATTCTATTTATTTAGCAAGAATTGGCAGTAGTAAAGAAGAAATTAGAGATCATGTTGAAATTAGATATGATTATGATTTAAGTAGAAAATTAGATGATATTAGACCATATTATAATTTTAATGAAACTTGTGAAGGTAGTGTTCCAGAGTCAATTATTTGTTTTTTAGAGGGGAAAAATTTTGAAGATTCTGTTAGAAATGCTGTTTCTTTAGGTGGAGATGCGGATACTCAAGCTGCTATTGCAGGTAGTATTGCTGCAGCTTATTATGATGTTCCTAAACGAATTTATTATAAATCTATTAATAGATTGGATTATGAATTATTAAATATTTTAATTGAATTTGAAGAATTATTTTTAGATTAAATGGTTATTAAAGTTATTAATATAGTTTTTCACCATTATATTCATTTTCTTCAGTGTAAATTCTGATTAAAGTATCCAATGTATCATCGTATGTTAATCTATGACCTATTGCACCCCCATGTATAGTTTCAACATTGTTTTGTGATAAGTTGGAATATTTTGCACAGTTGTTTATGATGTACCACATTCCATGAGGAGTATAAATAAATAATTCTCCCATACCCTCTTTTGCCCCATTTTTGTAGGAATCTGATGGATCATAAATTTTTGTTGAGTGAAGAACTAATCTTGATAGGTTTTGTTGAGGTCTTGTCCCTCCTCTTTGGAAAAGTGTTAAAAGCCAATTGTATGATTTATCTTTAAGGTTTGATTTTGAAATTGGATCTTCAAATGCTTTTTTAATCTTATTTTTACGTTTTTCTAGGGTGTTTGTGATTCCCAATATTTTTTCTATTTTTGGAACATCTTTTTCGAGACATCTGTATCCTTCTGGCCTACCTGTAACCTTAATAATTCCATCCACAAAGTCTTTTCTTCTGAAATCTTTCATGTATGGTTTTATTCTTTTGAATTCTTCATCAGGTATTTTTTGATTCAATCCATAAAGATAACCATATTCACTTGCATCATAACATTTTGTTTCTAATTTTAATTTTTGATTTGGCATTTTAATCAATCTGTTTAGTGTTAGTTAATTATAATTTTTTAAGATATTATACTTATTTATAGTGCTGATTAAAATATGATTTTTTGGTTTCAAAAAACATTATCTGACCATAAAAATAATATAACTGTTTGAATGAAATTAATTTTTTATTAACTATGAAATTATACGTATTATACAAAATTAAATATTAATTATTATTTTTTTATCCAACATTTATTAGGTAAATTATGATTATTAAAAATAAGTTTCTTATATTAATCAATTATCTAAATAATTTCATTAAATAATTTATATAAATATTATGCTGGAATTACTGCTTTTAAAATATCTCTAAAAATTCCAAAATCAAGTTTAAAATTGCCTAATCTAAGTTTTAAGTATGTGTCTTTTTTATATAAATCCAATAAAGAATTATTGATAAAACAATTATTAATGAAAGCATTGTAGCTAAAGTAGCACCAAACATTTGCATATTAAGAGTATAAATAAAAATTGGATCTAAAATTATGTTTAATAGTTGCTTACAAAACTTTTTTTATAGTTATTTATAAATAATCAATAAAATTAATTTCGTAAATGACTATAAAATAGCACCAAAAAACATGACATACATTGTTCTTTTTGCATCTCCTTCAGAACGTAGTAAACCATATAATGCATGGCATTACAACAAAAATGCTTAAAACAAGATAAAATATGTGCATAATGTAATGCATAAGTTAAACTAGGTCCTTTTGTACCCATTGCAAATAATAATTCTTTCATGAACACAGTGCAAGTTATTGTAACAATAACTGATATGATAAGTGAAAGGATAACACTATGAATAGCAGCATTATTAGCTTTTTTATCTTCTTTTGCTCCGATATATTTGATACAATTGAAGTTATTCCTGCACCTAAACTTGATCCAATACTTATAATTAAAAATTGTAATGGTATTACAAATCCAATCTAGATTAGTTCTTTTATTATTGTTTGATTTTTCTAAAATTAAAAGATTAAATTCGTATTAATTGTTATAATTTTTAATCATACCTCAATTTATATACTAGTTATTAATATAATACCATAACAGGTATAGGTTGTGTTATTTTGAAACAATGCATGGATAGTGAAAATTTACACAGAAGACTTAAAAAAATTATTGGTCAAATAAATGCAATTGACCGTATGATTGATGAAGATATCCCTTGTGAACAAATATTGATGCAAGTAAATGCATCAAAATCAGCATTACATAAAGTAGGATCTATAATTGTCGAAGGTCATTTGGAACATTGTGTTAAACAAGCCATTAAAGATAATAATGAAGATGATGCATTGACTGATATTTCATCAATTTTAGAATATTACTCTAGACTTTAATTTTTTTTAAAAATACAGTATACCATAAGGGGTATACCTATATTTTCTTGGAGATGAAAAAAATATGAAACTTAACAAAGAAAACAAAAAAGAAATAGCACACATAATAACATCAATAACATGCATAATTCTAAGTTTTATCCCACAAATAAACAATATATTATGGATTTCAATCATATTATGCGGAATACCCATATTTAAAGAATGTATAAAAGGACTAATTAGTGAATTTGATATAAAAGCAGATTTGCTTGTAACAATAGCAATTTTATCATCAATATTCATTGGACAGACATTTGCTGCCGCAGAAATTGCAACCATTATGGCCATAGGAAACTTTTTAGAAGAATACATAGTATTAAAAACTCAACAAAAAATCAAAGAATTATTAAAACTAACACCAAAAACAGCAACAAGAATAAAAAATGGCAAAGAAGAAAATATTCCAATTGATAAAATAAAAATTAATGATATACTAAAAATACTTCCTGGAGAAAACATACCCACAGATGGAATCATAATTAACGGAAAAACATCAATTAACCAATCACCAATAACTGGAGAATCAATTCCAGTTGACAAAAAAGAAAATGACAAAGTTTATAGTGGAACTATAAATCTTTATGGATCATTCAACATGAAAACAACAAAAATAAGTGAAGATAGCACACTACAAAAATTAATTAAATTAGTTGAATCCTCAAAACCAGAAAATGCAAAAATAGTCAAATCAGCAGATAAATGGGCAACATGGATTGTAATAATAGCATTCATATCCTCAATTATAACATATATTGTCACAGGCGAAATAATTAGATCTGTTACAATATTAGTTGTTTTTTGCCCATGTGCATTAGTACTTGCAACACCAACAGCAATTATGGCCACTATTGGAAACTTAACAAAATACGGAATATTAGTTAAAGACGGATCAGCTATTGAAGAACTAGCACACATCAATGAATTAGTATTTGATAAAACAGGAACCATAACAAACGGAATGCCAGAAGTTGTTGAAGTTATATCTAAAAATGAAGATGAGATGATGCACTTATTAGCATCATTAGAATCGAAATCAGAACATCCATTAGCAAAATCTATTCTAAAATATTATAATAAGTTAGATTTAGAAGAAGTTGAAGATTTTAAAATGATTATTGGTAAAGGAGTTATTGGAACAATTAATGGTTCAAAAATAATTGCTGGAAATAAAAAACTCATAGAAAGTGAAAACATTAACTACAATGATAAAAGTACTAACTCTAATGGCAAAATTGAAATTTATGTTGCAAAAAACTCAAAACTTCTTGGAAAAGTAATTCTATCAGATACTCTTCGTAAAAACTCAAAAAAAGTAATTAAAAAATTAAAAGAATTAAAAATTAAAACTACACTTTTAACTGGAGATAACCAGGAAACAGGCAAATATATTGCGAATAAAGTTGATATAGCCAATACTAAATTTAACTGTTTACCTGAAGACAAGATGGAATACATAAAACAAGAACAATTACATGGAAATAGAATTGCAATGCTTGGAGATGGAATAAATGATGCCCCATCAATTAAAAAAGCAAATGTTGGAATAGCTATGGGACACATTGGAAGTGACATATCAATCGAAACTGCAAAAATAACATTAATTAAGGACAATATTGAAGACATACCTCATTTAATAGAAATAGCAAGAAAAACATTAAAAACAATAAATATAAACATTATAGCATCATTAACATTAAACATAATTGCAATTATTTTAGCCATATTTGGAATATTAGGACCCATAACAGGAGCATTAGTTCATAATATAGGGTCTGTCGTTGTAATCATATATTCTTCAAGATTAGTAAACTATAAAGTTCCTAATAATGATTAAATAAAATATTTAGGAGTCTGAATTTTTTTGTTGAAAATTCAGTCTAATTTTTTGTATTTTTCTTTCTTTTATTGTTAAACAGGTTGTGTTTGTAAAAATACATTTTTATTATTTTTATTTATTAAAAAAGGGTTAGAAATATCGTTAAATTTAAATATTATCTGTTACATATATTTATTTAATGATATAAATGAATCATAGATTAAATTTAGATATTAAAGACCCAAATTACATTTTGTTGAACGAAATATTTAAAATTATGGATTCTAGAAAAACCAAAGAAATATT
>CADBMS010000242.1 GCA_902795935.1 uncultured Methanobrevibacter sp. | reverse complement strand
TGGACTACTAAATACTGAAATAATAGTAATTTTATTAAATTTCTTATTGAAAATATGTACTTCATGAGGACTACGAATACCTTCAATCATATAAATTCTATTTGGATATTTATATTTAGTTTTATTATAATCCTTCATTATTTTTTCAACACATTTATTAGCCACAACATAACGACCATATTCTTTTCTAAGAGAAATAGATGTTGTACTAACATCTTCACCACGTGCTTTAGCTTCATCTCGAATAATATCTCCCATACGAATAATAACAAAACCATTATTCTTTGCTATGTTAGATATAACTCCTTTACCCGAACCGGGCATTCCTGAAATACCAATAACCTTCATTTTAAATTCACATCAAAAAAATACTACTAGGGGAGTCTATTTTATATTAATAGTTTTTAAATAATTTTTTAAATTCTCATTATTATTAAAATTTGTCACAATGCTAGTTAAATAATCTTCATCCTCAAATTTTAAAGATAAAATTTCTTCTTTCAATAAAGGCAATGCTCGAACAATGTTATCCATAATTGAAATTGTTGACATTTTAGATGTGCGAGACAATGGATTTAAATCAATAGTAATAACTTTTTTACCAGAATTAACCAATATTTCGGCCCTATCACCATCTTCCAAAGGAACTAAAACAACATCTGCATTATATATTCCATCTAAACTTGCAGTTGCTCGGGGACTATTAATATTGTTAATGTACATTAAATTATCAAAATCCGTACCTAAAACTTTGGTTGCACCATTTTCTAATAATAACCTTTCAATATTTCGAACACGAGATTCAGTTCTATAAAATAAATTAATCTCAATTTTAGCATCTAAAATTTTACTTAATTTAACTATTTCTTTATTAGCCAATGCAGCAGTATTTCCATTAACGGATAAAACAGGATTTTTAGCCAATAGTAACATTGCTGCTGCTGTTTTAATAGCTAATTTTGCTGGTTCACTAGTTTTTTCACCAATAAGATAATCAAATGTTTCACCACGACCATGAGCAATCATTCCTGAATCTGCTAAAATACCATTATTAAAAGCTTCAACAATTTTTTTTCGCAATAATAAAGATTCATAACGAGGATGATTTTTAGGTATCATAATAAATAATATTATATCTAAAAATATATAAATAATCTTAATATTTATTACTATATTAAGTATTTGTTGAATAATAATATGTAGGTGATGCATATGTCTGATGATGATTTCAATAAAGACAATTTTAGAAAAAGAAATTTTACAAACATATATCATGATAAAAAAGGTCATTTTGGTTTATATATTGGTTTAATGTGTATTATTGTTGGAGTAATTTGGTTTGCTTACACATTAGGATTAATACCAGAAATATATTTAAAAACTTGGCCACAAGTATTATTAATTGCAATTGGTATTTTTATTGTAATTAAATCAGTAACTGAATAAAGATATAAAAATTCTAATTTTAATTATAAGGTGTACAATAATGAAAAATTTAATGAAAAAACTTTCTGATGTTGCAGGAATATCAGGATTTGAAGAAAACATTGCAAAAATCATTGAAGATGAATTAAAAGATTATACAGACAATATTGAAATTGATGCATTAGGAAATATAATAACATTCAAAAAAGGTAAAAAAAATATGCCTAAAGTAATGTTAGCAGCACATATGGATGAAATTGGGTTAATGGTTAAATATGTTGATGATAATGGTTTTGTAGGATTCTCTAAGGTTGGAGGAATAAATGATCAAATGTTACTAAATCAAACAGTATACATTCAAACTGCAAAAGAAAAAGTATACGGTGTAATAGGATCAAAACCACCTCATGTAACTAAACCTGAAGAACGTAAAAAAGTAACACAACATATAGACATGTTTATAGATATTGGGGCTAAAGATAAAGAAGAAGCACTAAAAATGATATCTATAGGAGATCCAATAATATTTAATCACACATATGTTGAACTACCAAATAATTTAATAACTGGTAAAGCACTAGACAATCGTATTGGTTGTTTAATAATGATAGAAGTTATGAAACGTATTAAAACTGATGCTAATGTTTATGGTGTTGGAACAGTCCAAGAGGAAGTTGGTTTAAAAGGAGCTAAAACATCATCATTTAAAATTAATCCAGATGTGGCTTTAGCATTAGATGTAACTTTATCTGGAGATCATCCAGGAATAAAAGAATCAGAAGCTCCAGTAGTGATAGGTAAAGGACCTGCAGTTATATTAAGTGATGCAAGTGGAAGGGGAATTATCACACCACCAAAAATTAAAAACTGGCTAATAGAAACATCAACAAAACATAATCTTAAAATACAATTAGAAGTGAGTGAAGGTGGAACAACTGATGCATCTGCAATTCATTTAACAAAAGAGGGAATACCTACTGGTGTAGTTTCAGTTCCAACAAGATATATTCATTCACCAGTGAGTGTAGCTTCATTAGATGATATTGAAGAAACTATTAATTTATTAGTTAATGCAATAAATGATTTAGAATAAAACATAATTATTTTTTTTTTAGATAATTTAATTATTAAAGTGATTATAAACTGCAGAAGCTACAGTTTTATTCATACCTTTAACTGCAAGTAACTCATCAAAACTAGCATTTTTAATAGATTTTATATCCTTAAAATGTCTTAAAAGATTCATTTTACGTTTAACACCAATTCCCAAAATATCATCTAAGTCTGAATGCTTTAAATCATTAGTTCTAAGTTTTCTATGATACTTAACACCAAATCTATGAGATTCATCACGTATCCGTTGTAATAAAAATAAAGATTGTGAATTTTTTGGAAGAATTATAGGCCTATCCATTTGTGGAATAAAGATTTCCTCAAATTTCTTAGCAAGTCCAATAACAGGAATATCATTTAATTTAAGAGAATTTAAAACATCTACAGCAATATTTAACTGCCCCTTACCACCATCAATTAAAATTAAATCGGGCTTTATATCTTCACCATTAGCAACTTTAGTATAACGCCTAGTTAATAACTCTTTCATCATACCATAATCATCAGGCCCGGCTGTTTTTAATTTAAATTTTCTATACATTTTTTTATTAGGTTTAGCATCATTAAAACTCACCATTGATCCAACTGCATTAGTTCCAGATATATTAGAAACATCAAAACCTTCAATTATATGGGGTAACTTAGGTAATTTTAAATACTTTTTCAATTCAATCATAGAATTTTGGACCTGTTCTTTTTGATTATAAATAATATCTGCATTTTTAGAAACCATTTTTATTAATTTTGTTTTAATACCTTTTTTAGGGATAGTTATTTTCACAGAAGAGCCTTTAATATCCTTTAACCAATCTCTTATTAATTCAGTTTCATCTATAGGATATTGTAATATTATTTCATTTGGGATATGTCTATTATATGAATAAAATTGTTTTATAAATTCAGTTAATATATTCTCTGAACTTGTGTTTTTAACACCAGTCATTAAAAAATCATCTTTATCAATTATTTTACCTTCACGCACACTAAATACAACAATGCATGCTATATTATCACCATATTTTCCAGCAATTATGTCTTGGTTTATATTTTTATTAAATGCAACGTTTTGTTTTTCCATAATATCTTTAATTGAAAAAATCTGATCACGTATAAGACTAGCTTTTTCAAATTCTTGATTTTCTGAAGCAGATTCCATATCCAACTCTAAATTTTTAATTATTTCAGTATATTTGCCTTGAAAAAAAAGATTAATTTTATCTATCAATTTTGAATATTCTTCTTGATTAATATTGTCAGAACAAGGAGCTAGACATAAATCTATTTGGCTATTTAAGCATGGGCCATCCATATTTTTACAATTTCTTATTTTAAATATCTTTTTTAAGAAATTAACCGTTTTTTTTAAGGAAGTTGCATCAGTAAATGGTCCATAAAATTGTCCTGATTTTTGGTTAATATTACGTGTTATTAAAACTCTTGGAAATTTCTCATTTGTTATTTTAATATAAGGATATCTTTTATCATCTTTTAAACGCACATTATAATGTGGCATATATTTTTTAATTAAATTTGCTTCAAGAATTAAAGCTTCTTTTTCAGTATTAGTTATAATATATTCTAATGTTTTAAAATGATCCATCATAACTTTATTTTTTGTATTATCAGGTTTATCCTTAAAATAAGATTTAACCCTTTTTTTAAGTGATTTAGACTTACCCACATAAATAACTTCGTCATATCTATTTCGCATTATATATACGCCAGGTTTATCTGGAAGATTATGAGGATTATCTACTACAGTTGCCATAATATCTATTATATACTTATTTATATTTATATCAATTTTTAATGAAAAGATACTATTTAAATAATATGTTATTTATTTTTTATTAAAAAACTAACTTTTTTTAATAATTTAAACTTACCAATAATTTTTTATCAATTCATAAAATCTAAATTGTATTGAAAAATTTATTAGATTTTTCATTATAATCGCACAAACATAATTTAATAAAAAATATATTATTTAAATAATATGATAAATAAATTGTTTATATTTATAATACAAAAATAAAACTATCAAAATATGTTTATTAAAGAATAATCAATAACATAATACTTAAAAGATTTTAAAAACTTCATTTTTATATATTGAGGACTAAAAAATGAAAAAATTTGAATTAATATCTAATTACAAACCATTAGGAGACCAACCAAAAGCTATAAAATCATTAGTAAATGGTATTAAGAAAGGATTTTCAGATCAGACATTATTAGGA
>CADBMS010000241.1 GCA_902795935.1 uncultured Methanobrevibacter sp. | reverse complement strand
TGTATATGGTTGAAGAGAACCTAAAGATGTAAAATACAACCAGTTAATATATGGAACATTACATGCATAACCAACCACCTGCCATAAAAGCATTATAGAGGCCATCTTAAATGCAAAATTAAATTTAATAGAATGCATTGAAAATACTAATTTAAAAAAATTTATAAAATTTTTTTTAATAAAAACAAAATTATTTTTTAAATCATTATCATATAAAGAATCATCATCTTCATTTATTAATTCATTTAAAATTACATTAAAATTCAATAAAACCAAATACATTTCCTTAGTTTTAACATCATCATAATCTAATTCAAAAGTTTCTTTTTTAATTAATTTATTTAAAATATTTTTTATATATTCCAATTCATTTTTGGTGAAATCATGTTTAGATAATAAAATACCAATATATTGTAATGATTTTACAATATTCAAAACTTGCTCTTGTTTTTTTGTTGCAATAAATTTATAACTTAAATTATCAAATATACTTAGATAAAATTTATTTGTAATTTCAAAATTAGATTCTACATCACCATATTCTAGCTTTAATTCTATTATTTTATTTATTTCATTTAATAATGATTCAATAACATTCTTTGAAATTTTATATTGTTTATTGCGATTTACAAATAAATTAACAACTACAATAAATACTGCACCACAAAATAATGAAAATAATCTCATTGGTAAAATATTCATTGAAATAGGGAAACAAAGCATCATTAAATATCCTAATAAATAAGCAATATACGAATTATTATTAAATAAGTGAAAAGATGTGAATGTTATCCCAAATACTACTATAAAATTAAGTAAGATGGCAATTATTGATGTATGAATAGAATTATAAAAAGCAACTAAAGCAATTATCCATAACGAAAAAAGTATTTTTATAAAAGATAATTTTGGTTTAAAAGATAAATCCGTGCTAAGAGAAACAATAGTTAGAAATAAAATCATAACTCCAATGGAAATATTTTCCATTCCAAACAAAAAAGCATAAATAAAAAGAAACATTGTAAATATTACAAATATTAATGTTTTCTTTTTAATTTCTTGTTTATTCATTGTAACCATCCAAATTATTAAATTCAATGGTTTAAATTGATAATTCACTAATTAAATATAAAATAAAAAAATAATGATTTACAATACACCCAATGATTCAAGCATAGCTTGTAAACCTAAAATAATAATAGCTAAGCCCCCAATTATTTCAATATAATCTGCATATTTAATAGCTAATTTTGTTCCATAAGTACCAATTAACAACCACATAACAACTGCAATTAAACTTAAACCTCCTAAAATAAATGGATTTACATGTGCCACAGCACCTTGTGAAGATAAAATTAAATTTTCAATATTTCCAAAAATAAGTAACCCTGTGAAAGGAAGATACTCTTTAAAATCCATTTATTCACTTCCTTGAGATCTTATATGTTTAACCGCACCAACTACACTTTGAAGACCTAATACAAATATTGCAAATCCTCCGATAAATGAAATAATATTCGCATATTGCATTGCAATCTCAGTAGCTAAAGTTCCAACTACTAACCAAACAATTACTGCAATAATACTTAATCCACCTAAAATTTTAGAATCCACACCACTAACAACACCTTGTGAAGATAAAATTAAATTTTCAATATTTCCAAAAATAATTAAACCAATAAATGGCAAATATTCTTCTAACATAATATAATCTCCAAATAATAAATAAATATTAAGTATATTAATAATCTTTATTTATGTAGTTAATTAATAATTTTAAAATAATTGGTTTAGAATTTTAAACCAAGTTCATAAGCTTCTTTTAATTTATCTTCTTGTTCTTCTTTAACAATACCTGCTGGACCTGCACTACCGGCATCTATATGTCCAATTACATCATAACCCATAAACCCAAATGGTGATATTTTAGTAAGTTCTATATAATCTTTATAAGTACCTTCTGGTTGGTTTTCAGTGAATATTAATGCTGCTTTACCTGATAACTTTTTATCAGGATTTTGACCTATACTATAAAATCGATCAATTATTAATTTTCCTTGTGCAGACATTTGACCATAATAAATAGGAGTTGCAAAAATTACTCCATCTGCAGCAACTAATTCATCTAAAATTTTGTTTCCATCATCTGCACGTACACAATCTGGATTTTCAGCACAATACATACATGCTTTACATGGAGCTATTTCTTCATCTTCTAAGTAATATTTAATTACTTCACCCCCATTTTCTTCAATCCCTTTAGTCATTTCATCAATTAATACATCACAATTTCCACCTTTACGTGGGCTTCCTTGAAGTGCTATAATTCTCATTTTTTATATCTCCAAAACTTTTAATTATATTATAATACTTTAAAGGATTATATAAATCTATTTTAAAATATCATAAAAAGGACTCCGACATATAATAGCATATACAATTTATAATTTGTTAATTAATTATATTATAATGGTAATGATTTCTTATTTGATTATCAAGACTTTTGAAAACAATGAATAATAAATAATTCATTAAATGATTAAAGTTCATTTATTAAAATTTATGAACTTATTATCATTTAAATTAAATATTATTTGTCTTTTTTATGAATTAAATCGTTTTTATTGAAATTACATTCTTTACATAATGTTTGTAAATTACTTTAGGTGTCTGAATTTTTTAGTTCTCAGATAGTTATTGTATGGCCTTTTTTGAGTAAAATCCATGGGATATAATTAGGGCTCCTAAAAATACATTTAGGTATACCGTTTTTTTTGAGTGATTTTGGTGTGTATGGTTATGTAAAAAATTTTGTGGGTTGTAATCTTATTTTTACATATTTTTTTATGTTTTTGTCATTATTTTTATTATTTCCATATTTTTTACTTAATTTGGTCCATGTGTCGTTTTTATCGATGTTTATGTC
>CADBMS010000240.1 GCA_902795935.1 uncultured Methanobrevibacter sp. | reverse complement strand
TTTAAATTAAGTGAATTTTAATTAAACACATTTTGATAAGCGTATTCTACAAAGGACATATAATTTGTATTTTATTGCATAATCTAAAGTTTAATATAAATATAATACTCAAAAACACAAACTATGGTGAAATATGACCAATAATTATAAATTAGAAAAAATCGATGTATACACAGTATACAATAATTACATAAAGATTGAAGTTTATGTTAAATAAAACAATTAGAGTTTCTGAAGAAGTTCAGGAATTATTATCAAAATTAGCAACAAAAAATGATAGCTTTAACGATGTTATAAAAAGATTAATTGAAAATAATGAAGAATTTACTGATAAACAAGTAGAATTTTATAATCAAGAAATTGAAAGAATTGAAAATGGAATTTATGAAAACATCAATGAAATAAGTTTAGCTGAACTCGAAGATAGAGTAACTAAACTAAAAAAAGAGATTAAAAATGAATTATAAAGTTTTAGAACAGGATAAATCAATAAAGTTCAAAAGAAAACATAAAACAGATAAACAATTAATTATCGTATTGACAAGAAATATATTGAAATTATCAAAAATCCTTATAAATCTAATTTTTCAGAATGAAGTGATAAATGTCCTAAATGTCGAAGAGCTGGAATTGGAAATTATAGGATAGTTTACTTTATTTCAGAAAATAGAAAAATAATTGAAATTATTGATATAATCCCTCGTAACAAGAATTATAGATTATTTTAAATTCATTATAACTTATTTTTTAAAATTAATTTATACTATTTTAAGTATAAATAAAATAAAAAAATTTTATGGAAATTCAATTAAAAATCAAGTTTTACTGTAAAAATCAGAAAAAAGATTTCTACAAAGCAAAATTTAATTAAATAAATTCCACTAGTTCTTCAATTGGTTTACGTGGAGCATCTCTAGGCTCTGCATCAATATATCCAATTGGGGTGAATAATATTGGTTCATATTTTTCTTCAAGATTTAAAAAATTAATTGTTTCATTTTTCTTAAATGCTGCAATATAACATGTTCCTAAACCTAAAGCAGTTGCAGCTAAAATTATATGGTCCATAACAATTGTTGCATCAATTTCATAGATATTTTTTCCATCCCATGGCCTAGTCCATGCAGCAGTTTTATCTGCAGCAATACATAAAACGATAGGTGCTTGAGTAAACCATTTTTGTTTGTAAATTTTAGTTAATTCTTCTTTATGAGTTTTAGTATCAATAACAAATATTTTAAATGGTTGTTTATTTACTCCAGTAGGAGCTAAAGTAGCAGCTTCTAAAATTTTATCTAATTTTTCTTTTTCAACTTCTTGATTCTTGTATCCTCGAACACTATATCTTTTTTCAATGACTTCAAAAAAATCCATGCTTAAAACTCCTTGAAGTATTATATATTATTTAAAGAAGTAACTATTATAAAAACATTATATGAAATCATTAAAATATAATATACTTAATTATAGCATTATTAAATCAATTGAAATCCACTATTTTTTAAAATAATAAATAATAGGTTTAATATAAAATTTATATCTGATAAAAAACTATTTTTAAAAAAGCAAAGTAAAAAATTATATATTTTATTTGGAGATTATAACTACATGATATCTGAAACATTATCACAAGAACTAAAAATTAAAACCTGGCAAGTAAATGCAGTTATTAAACTTATAGATGATGGAAATACAATCCCATTTATTGCAAGATACAGAAAAGAAGCTACAGGTTCACTTGATGATGAAATTTTAAGAACATTTAATGAACGATTAAATTACTTACGTAATCTTGAAGAACGTAAACAACAGGTATTAAATAGTATAAAAGAACAAGGAAAGCTCACACCAGAACTAAAAAAAAGCATAATCGATTCTAAAACATTAATTGAAGTTGAAGATATTTACAGACCCTATAAACCAAAACGAAGAACTAAAGCCACGATAGCTAAAGAAAAAGGATTAGAACCACTTGCAAATATTATTTTAGAACAAGAAACACAAGTTCCATTAGAAAAAACTGCAATAGAATATTTATCCAAAGAACTTGAAGTAAATAGTGTGGAAGAGGCCATAGAAGGAGCACAAGACATTATTGCAGAAATAATATCTGATGATGCAGATTATAGAAACCTTATACGAGAAATTACATTTGAAGAGGGAATATTAGTTGTTGAAGCTAAAGATAAAGAATTAGAATCTGTTTATGAAATGTATTATGATTATAAAGAATCTGTTTCTAAAATTGCAGAACATAGAATTCTTGCAATTAATCGTGGTGAAAAAGAAAAATATCTTAAAATTAAAATAGAAACTCCTGAAGAAGAAATTATAACATATTTAAAAAGACACATCTTGATCGATTGGAGTGATGATGAATATAAAAAAGAATATAATAAATATACTACTGAAACTTTAATTAAAAGTATTAATGATTCATATAAACGTTTAATAAAACCATCTATTGAAAGAGAGGTGCGTAATAGTATAACTGAAACTGCTGAATCAAGTTCTATTAAAGTGTTTTCAAAAAATTTAGAACAACTATTAATGCAAGCACCAATTAAAGGCAAAATAATTCTAGGATGGGATCCTGCATTTAGAACAGGTTGTAAATTAGCAGTTATTGATGCTACTGGAAAAGTATTAGATACTGATATTGTTTTTCCAACTGAACCACAAAATAAAATTGAAGAAACTAAAAAAACAATTCATTCTTTAATAAATAAATATGGAATCCAAATTATTGCATTAGGTAATGGTACAGCTTCTAGAGAATCTGAAAGAATAATTGTGGATATTATCAAAGATACTAATGTTCAATATGTTATTGTTAATGAGTCTGGCGCATCTGTTTATTCTGCAAGTAAATTAGCTACTGAGGAATTTCCAGATTATAATGTAGGTGAGCGTAGTGCTGTTTCAATAGCTAGAAGACTACAAGATCCCCTTGCAGAATTAGTTAAAATTGATCCTAAATCTATTGGAGTAGGTCAATATCAACATGATATGAATCAAAAAAGATTAAATGAATCATTATTTAATGTTGTTGAAAAATCTGTAAATAATGTTGGTGTTGATTTAAATACTGCTTCAGCATCACTTATGGAACATGTTTCAGGTATTAGTAAAACTACTGCAAAGAATATTGTTAAATATCGTGAAGATAATGGTGAATTTCATAGTCGTTCAGAACTATTAAATGTTAAAAAACTTGGAGCTAAAACTTTTGAACAATGCGCTGGTTTTATGAGAGTTTCAGAATCAGATAATATATTAGATAACACTGCAGTTCATCCAGAATCATATGATGCCACTATTAAATTTTTAGATAAATTAGGTTATAGTTTAGAAGATATTGGATCTTCTAAAATTTCATTTAATAATTTTGATTATGATAATTTATCTGAAGAATTAGGTATTGGCTCTATTACTTTAAGAGATATTGTTAAAGAATTACAAAAACCGGGACGTGACCCTAGAGATGAAATGCCACAACCTATTTTACATAAAGATATTTTAGAAATTGAAGATTTAGTTGAAGGCATTGTTATTCAAGGTACTGTGCGTAATGTTGTTGATTTTGGTGCTTTTGTTGATATTGGTGTGCATCAAGATGGTTTAGTACATATTTCAGAATTAGTTGAAAATCAATTTGTTAAACATCCATTAGATATTGTTAGTGTAGGTGATATTGTGGATGTTAAAGTCATTGGTGTTGATATTAATCGTAGACGTATACAATTATCAATGATTTTATAAATTAAACATTTTATGAAATATTAATTGAGTGTGACCCACAATTATAATAATTATTGAGTTGGTAGTGTGATGGAAGTGGTGGTTGAAAAATGAAATTTTTATATTTTTAGGTATTTATTTTGTTTTTGTGCATGTAATTGTTTATTTTTATTATATTTGTTGCTATTGTTGTTAGTTTGGCTTGTAGACACATTAGTTTTATTCATTTGGCTCTTGCTTGTCTCATGTTCAAGTGTTCTTTGGCTAATGCAAATGGTGATTCTGCTTTTGAAAATCGAAGCCCACACATTTCTTTTGCTTTTCTGTTTCCATTTTTAAGAACATTTCCTTTGCTAAATCTCCACCAAAGTGCGTAATTATCCGTACATTTGAAGATTTACAACATTCATCATGATTTAGACAATTTTACAGATTTTTGAGGACATGTAGTAAAATGTTTTGTTATACCAGCTCCATATGTTTTGTGTTGTGTTTTGGCAATTTTTGACCATTAGGACAAGTACAATAATTTAGGGGTCTGAATTTTTTAGTTCTCAGATAGTTGTTGTATGGCCTTTTTTTGAGTGAAATCCTTGGGATATGATTAGTGTTCCTAAAAATACAT
>CADBMS010000239.1 GCA_902795935.1 uncultured Methanobrevibacter sp. | reverse complement strand
ATCAAAATAAAATCATTATCTCTTATTTTTAAATAAATTATTATCATAACAATAAATAATTAAAATAATTTTAAAATAAGCATATAAAATAAATTTAAAGATTTAAATTCCATTAAATGTTTATTATTAATATTTACATACCGAATAAATTGATAAATGAAAGGTACACAATATGAGAAGCGATAATATAAAAAAAGGAGCTCAAAGAGCAGCACACAGATCTTTACTTCGTGCTTGCGGATTAACAGATGAGGATATGACTAAACCATTTATTGGAATTGCTAACAGTTTTACAGATATAGTTCCAGGACATATACATTTAAATGAACTATCAGAAACAATAAAAATAGGCATAAGTCAATCAGGAGGAGTTCCTTTTGAATTTAATACAATGGCAATATGTGATGGAATAGCTATGAATCATGACGGAATGAGATATTCTCTAGCATCAAGGGAAATAATTGCAGATACTGTAGAAAGTATGGCTGAAGCACATCAATTTGATGGGCTTGTACTATTACCAAGCTGTGATAAAGTAGTTCCAGGCATGCTTATGGCAGCAGCACGATTAGATATCCCCACAATAGTTGTAACTGGAGGAGCTATGCAACCTGGAAAATTTAAAGGAGAATATGTTGATTTAATTGATGTATATGAAGCATCAGGTGCAGTAACTGCTGGAACTATGAGTAAAAAAGAATTATACGAACTTGAAAAATGTGCTTGTCCTGGAGCAGGATCATGTGCAGGATTATTCACAGCAAACACAATGGCTTGTTTAATTGAAGCTTTAGGTATGAGTTTACCGGGATGTGGAACTGCCCTAGCAACTAGTGGTAAGAAAAAAAGTATTGCACGTTCCAGTGGAGTTAGAATAGTAGAAATGGTTAAAGAAAATCTTAAGCCAAGTGATATTATGACTCAAGATGCATTTAACAATATGGTTGCAACTGATTTAGCATTAGGAGGTTCAACTAACACCACATTACATTTACCTGCAATAACTAACGAATTGAGTGATGATGTTAATGTGACCCTTGATTTATTTGATACAATGAGCACAAAAATACCACATATAGCTTCACTATCACCATCAGGACCACATATGATAATTGATTTAGATAATGCTGGAGGAATACAATCTGTTTTAAAAACATTAGAACCATTAATTAATACGGAAGTTATGACTTGTACTGGTTCTACTTTAAAAGAAAATATTAAAGATATTGAAGTTAAAAATAGAAACATTATATACTCATTAGATAAACCATATCGTAAAGAAGGAGGAATTGCTGTTTTAAAGGGAAATTTAGCACCAAATGGAGGAATCATAAAACAAGGAGCAGTTAGTTCCGATATGATGGTTCATAGAGGGCCTGCCAAAGTTTATAACAGTGAAGAAGAAGTTGTCTATGGAATTAATAATTTTGAAATTGAAGAAGGAGATGTTGTAGTTATACGATATGAAGGTCCTAAAGGCGGCCCAGGAATGAGAGAAATGCTTAATCCAACATCAGCAATAATGGGAATGGGATTAACCAATGTTGCTTTAATTACTGATGGAAGATTCTCTGGAGGCACGCGTGGACCATGTATTGGGCACGTATCGCCAGAAGCTATGAATAACGGCACCATATCAATAGTTGAAGATGGAGATATCATTAAAATAGACATACCTAATCGTTTAATTGAAATAGAACTTGATGAAGATGAAATAAATAAAAGATTTGCCAATATCAAACATCCTAAAAGAAAACTTAAAGGTTGGCTTGCAAGATACCAAAAAATGGCCAGTTCTGCAGATAAAGGCGGAGTTTTAAAGTGGTAAACTAGTTATGGAGCTTATATTTATATAATTTAAACGCATTATATTATTATCATAAAATGTTAAAAATAGGTGTACACTAGAAATGTCAAAAGATAACTCCCAAGTAGAGAAGTTTCAAGAGATATGTTCATATATTGTAATTATAATAGTAGGACTTATACTAGCAGCACATCTAAATGTAGTAGTATCTGGAAGTATGGAACCTGTATTTTACAGGGGCGACATTGTAGTTGTTGAAAATATAGAATTCTTAGGTATGAATGAATTTGATGCTGAAAAAGATGTAGGAGTAGGAGATATTGTAGTTTACAATGCAGAATGGTATAATTCACCAGTTATACATAGAGTTATTGAAAAAAATAATAATTCAGAGGGAACATATTATATTATAAAAGGAGACAATAACCCTACAGCAGACCCATTAAAAGTTTATCCAAATCAAATTATTTCAAAAGTAGTTACTATTGGGAATCATCCAGTTTCTATACCATATATTGGTTATTTAACTCTTTTACTTAGAGGATTATAATAATTCTTTACTATTTTTAAATATTATCTAAATTAACGAAATACAAAAAACAAGACAATAATTTATTTTTTAGAGGACTAATTCATGTTTAATATAATTAAAAACGAAGCATTACAAAGTATTAAAAAGGCATTGAATAAATTAAATTACCCAGTACCTAATGAAATAAAACTTGAAATACCCCCCAATCCACAATTAGGGGATTTAGCTACAACTATTTCATTTCAATTAGCTAAAAGTTTAAAGAAAAATCCCATGGTAATTACTGCAGATATTTGTCAAAATATTGACATACCAGACATATTTTCAAGCATTGAATCTAAAGGAACATATATTAATTTCTTTGTAGATTATAAAAAATTTGCAAAAATAGTTATTGCTGGTGTAAACAACGATTACGGCCAATTACACAAAAATGATAAAAAAATTGTATTAGAACATACATCTGCCAATCCTAATGGACCATTACATATTGGACATATACGTAATTCTATTATTGGCGATTCTCTTAGAAGAACATTATCTGCAGCTGGTTATGATGTTGAAACACAATATTATGTGAATGATATGGGCAGACAACTAGCTATGGTAGTTTGGGGTTTATTAAATCTTAATAAAAAATTAGAAGATTATGGTGACAACAAAAAAGATCATTTAATTGGTAAACTTTATTTTGAAGTTAATGAAAAATTAAAAGAAAATCCTGAAATTGAGAAAGAAGTTGCAAATTTAATTATGAAATATGAATCTGGAGAAGATGAAGAATTAAATAAAACATTTACTGATGCTGTAAACCTTTGTATTGGTGGTGTTAAGGAAAGTCTTAAAAATTTAAATGTGTATCATGATGAATTTGTATGGGAAGGCAAATTTGTTAGAAATGGTAGTGTTTGGAAAATAATTGATGATTTAAAGAAGACAAAATACACTAGAGAAAGTGAAGTTCTTTCCTTAAATTTAGAAGAATTTGGAATTGAAAAAGAATTAATTTTAACTAGATCTAATGGCACTTCTCTTTATTCTACTCGAGATTTAGCTTATCATATGGAAAAAGCTAATAGAGGAAATGTTGTTTTAGATATTTTAGGTTCTGATCATAAATTAGCTCTTGATCAAGTTGCACATGCAATGGAAATTCTTGGTGCTAAATCTCCAGAAGTTATTTTTTATGAATTTATTACATTACCTGAAGGTTCTATGTCTACACGTAAAGGTGTTTTTATTTCTGTAGATGATCTTGTTGATGAAGCTGTTAGTCGTGCTAAAGAAGAATTAAAAATAAGACGTAACGATTTATCTGATGATGAAATGGATAAAATTGCTTTTGAAATCGGTGTTGGAGCTATTAGATATTATATTGCTCGTTTATCTCCTGAAAAACATATTGTATTCGAATGGGATGAAGCTTTAAATTTTGAAAGAGGATGTGCTTCCATACAATATGCTCATGCACGTGCAGGTAAACTTTTAAGTAAAAGCCAATATTATGAAGATGGTGTTTTAAGTTTAAATTCATACAATATTAATGATAATTGGGATTTAGAAGATGAAGAAATTGATTTAATCCGCATTATTTCTAAACTTCCAGATGTTGTTGAAGAATCAGGAAATATGCGTAGAATTCATAACTTAGCACAATATTTACAAGATTTAGCTAATGCATTTAACAGATTCTATAAATCAGTTCCAGTTATTGGTTCCGAATATGAAAAAGAACGTTTAAAACTAGTTTATTCTAGTAAAATTGCTCTTAAAAATTCTTTAAATCTTTTAGGAATTAGTGCACCAAATGTTATGTAATTAACATATTTTTATTTTCTGAAAAATTCTGGATTATAAAAGAGCAAGTATAGTTGCTTACAAAACTTTTTTTATAGTTATTTATAAATAATCTATAAAATTAATTTCGTAAATGACTATAATAATAAATTCATGCAGATATATTATTCTTCCTCTAAAACTAGATAATCTACTTTTCTTCTTCCTCTAAAACTAGATAATCTACTTTTCCAACAATAGTTTTTGGTAAAGAATCTTTAAATACATATTCTTTTGGTAACATATGCCTTGCAAGATTTTTTTCACAATATTCTTTAATTTCTCTTTTTAATTCATCACTAGCTTCATTTCCTTCTTTTAGGACAATGAATGCTTTTGGTACTTGAACTTTATATGGATGAGGCATAGCAACAACACAGGAATCCAATACCAATTCATGACTATTCAATATATCTTCAATATGTGATGGAAATACATTATATCCTGAAACAATAATTAATCTTTTAAGTCGTTCATGGAAAAATAAAAGTCCATCTTCATCCACATAACCCATGTCTCCAGTGCGCACCCATATTTTTCCATCTTCATCTTTATCCAAAACATTATTTGTTTCTTTTTCATCATTTAAATAGCCTAACATTACTGATGGACCAGAAATCATTATTTCACCCAATTCATTAGCAGGTAATCTTTCTCTAGTATCAACATCAACTATTTTTAAGTCATTTCCAACTAAAGGTATCCCTGAACTTCCTAATTTATCAGTTCCTATTGTTGCAAAAACACATCCCCCACTAGTTTCACTTAATCCATATCCTTGAACAATATTATTAGAACAATTATGTTCTTTTAAAAATTCATTTACTGCAAGATTTTTTTCTTCTTGAAGTGTGTCTCCACCAGATACCACATATTTAACATTTGATAAGTCTACATTTCCCATATGTTTATTTGTTAATAGTGCTTCAAATAAAGTTGGTACTCCAGGAATTATTGTTGGAGAATATTTAGTTAGTAGTTTATCAAATCTTGATGCATCAAATCTTGGAATTAATATTGTTGAAGCTCCACTACCTAATGGAAGATGAATGGTTTCCACTAAGCCAAAACAATGAAACATTGGAAGTATTGTTAACATTGAGT
>CADBMS010000238.1 GCA_902795935.1 uncultured Methanobrevibacter sp. | reverse complement strand
TTTCTCTAGCTTCCTTGCACTGACTATAATCCCAATCATTAACTACAAATGCCTCTTCAGGAGGATTTTCAAAATAGTCCTTGTATTGTATGAAGTCATCTAAAATAACTTTAAGTTCTTCGTTAGTAAAATTCATGTTATCATATTATTAATCATCAGGTATAAAATTAATCAGCACCAAAATAAGGCAAATCTTCAATATTTACGTTTCACCATAATGAGCAATGCATAAATTACTCCTTAAACTTTTAAAAAATAAAAAATAATTAGATTACCCTAATTATTAGAGGTGTAATCTAAATACAAATCAAATAAATATTTTATCCTATCTCTATTATCCTTGAATTTTTCATCCCTATATGCTTTATCCACACTCTCATCTAATTTGAAATGAGCTTTTTTCAATTCAGGAGGCATTAATAAAGGATCATATAAATTTGCTAATGAATCATTAGGAAATTCATCACGAACATTTAATATATTATACACTTTAGATATAATATCCTCTCTCTTATTCTCATCAATTGTTTTAGGGAAAGGATAATTATTATAAACAATAGTGCTAGAATATCTATACCTACTTTCTAATCTACCGCAAACATAACTCATCCATACCATATGCATTTTTGACATAATTATCCCCATAATGTATTTATCATCTGAAGGAATTAATGAAACTGAATTATTAGGAATTACATTTTTACTAACAAAACTTATCGGGATATAATCTCTATTTTCAGAAGTGCTAATCGGGACTAAAATATAATCAGTTTTAGGATTATTTCTTTGAGCAAATAATGTAGGATATTCTGCATATTGACGTGTACTCTTTGCTTTACTTTTTAACCTAAATGCTCTGACATTTTCAACTCTTTTTCTTATTTCAGGTAATGCGGATAATTCACTAGGGGTAATGCCATCTAACCATAAGCAGTACCTTTCTTTATTATTGAGAAATTCTTTTGCACTGGCCAATGGTTTTATCCATTTTTCAGCAAGTGGTTCTTTTTTTAATAATTCCTTTCTTTCTTGAGAAGTTAATACTAAATTACCATCATCCCTTGGTTGAACCCCCCATTGCATTTTAGGAACTTCACAAATTGGTTCATTAATCCGAGAAATATTAATCTCTTCAAAATCTACAAGATAACTATTAATATTATTTGCTTTAATGGAATATGGTATAGATGTAGGAGTATCATATATAAAAAGAGTTTTATTAACTCTTTCTTTAAGACTAAATCCAACTATAATCACATAAACACCCGCATTATGTCTAGCTTCATTACTCCATTTAAATGATTGGTGAGCAAAATTAATAGAAAAATCATATCTCTGATTTAATTGCCCCCATAACAATCCCACTGATTCACCTTGACAAATACTATTTGTAGATACAAAGCCTACTTCAATTGAAGTTCCTTGAATATAATCTAAAGCTTTTTTATACCATGCAGCAACATAATCCAAATTTTTAAATTTATCAAAGTCAGCGAAAATATACGCTAAATCCTCTTTTTGAGCATCTGTTTGTAAACTTGAACCTGCAAAAGGAGGATTACTTAATATAAATAAGTTATTAGAAGGGGTTACTACATCCTCCCAATCCATTCTTAATGCATTTCCTTGTACTATATTAGAAGGAGAATTTAAAGGAAGATTATTTGGAATAATATCAAGAGTTTCATATTTTAAATCCATTTGGTGTTGTATTAACCACATTGAAAGTTTAGCAATTAATGAAGGAAATTCTTCAATTTCTATACCATGAAAATGTTCTAGTTTAATTTTTGATAAGGATCTTGAATCAAATCTTACCTGTTTTTCATCTTCATCAAGTAAAATAGTTAATATTTCATATTCTAACAATCTTAATTCTTTATAAGCAACAATTAAAAAGTTCCCACAACCACATGCAGGATCAAAAAATTCTAATTTACCTATTTTTTCCCATAAAACTTCTAATTTTTTAGTATTTCCTTTAGCTTTTTTAAATTCATCCCAAAGAGCATTCATAAATAAAGAATTTACAACTTTTAATATATTGGATTCACTGGTATAATGAGCGCCCAATTCTCTTCTTAATTCTGGGTCAATTATTGATTGGAATAAAGAACCAAATATTGCAGGAGATATAGTACTCCAATCAAAATTAAAAATTTTCCTTAACTTATTAAACATTATCCCATTAAATGCAGGTGGAACAATAGGTTTTTCAAAAAATTTGCCATTTACATAAGGGAATGCCTTTAATTCATCTGAAATACTGTGTTGTCTTTGGTCTTCAGGTTGATTTAAAATTCTAAAAAGCATTTGAATTTTTGTACCAACATTTGTTATATCCTTTTCATTAGTAATATAATCAGTAAATTGATAAGGTTTAAATATTCCTGTATCCTCAGCATAAACACAGAATAATAATCTAACTAAAAATAATTCTAGTTCATAACCATCATAACCATCATTTTTCAGAGCGTCATATAAATCACCCATCAATTCAGATGCCTCTATGTTTAATTTTTCTTGAGGGGGGCGAACTTTTTTTTCATCTTCATAAATAAATTTAAATAATTGCAAATTATCAGTTAGTTCACTAAGATGAATTTCATCTTTTTTATCAGTGAATAAATCAGTTAAACGTATTCTTTCAAAATCTGAAACTATTACCCAACGTGGTTTTTCTTCAGAGGATAAAGTGTCCAAATAACCTAAAGCTTGATCAAAAGCTTTATCTAAATTTAATCCACGTGATTTATGTTCAATGATTAATTTTCCTTTCCAAAAACAATCAATGAATCCTTGAGCACCACTAAATTTTTTAACTGCTTGCTCAAAAACTGCTACTGAAACAACATCTACACCAAAAATATTAAAAAATCCCCTCCAAAAATTTTGAGCATCACTTTTTTCATCAGTTGCATCTTTAAATTTATCTATAAACTCATTAGAACGGTTCCTCATTTCCATTAAACTAAGTACCATAATGAAATCTCCTGCATATAATTGTTATATTTTATATTTACATAATTAAGGTAATAAAATTATCATTTAATAACTTCTTTAAACTTTTCCCAAAGTTTTACCATAGCATAAGTGTCAAGTCCACAATATAACAACAAAGCATTTCTTATTGATTCTTGTTCTTCACTAGACTTGTTCTTCAAACCAACAAATGTCTCAGAAGCTTCTCCACCATTATGAACTAAAGGCAAATTACTGTAATCCAATTCAGGATCATCAGGATATAAAGCTGGCAAGACATACTTAATAGAATAAGACCCTTCCATTTCTTTCATATAATAATCCCTGTTTTTAAATGGAACCATGAAATCTACCATATTATGG
>CADBMS010000237.1 GCA_902795935.1 uncultured Methanobrevibacter sp. | reverse complement strand
TTCAAGTCGAAAATATTGTGTATTCTTTTAGTGTTTGCATTGCTTCTATCTGTCAGTGCAGTAGCGGCAAATGAAAACACAACACAAACTTTTAAAGAAGACTCGGCAGATCAAATGTCAGTAAATGTTGAAACGAATGATGAAATTTTAGGAATATCGAATGATGATGATTTAATCAGTGCTTCTGATGCTTCATTTAATGAATTAAATGAGTTAATTATTTTGACTCCTGAAAAAGGGGTTATTAATCTAACAAAAAACTATACTTATCAACCAAATGATCCGTTGTACATTGTTATTGATAAACAAATAGCAATTAATGGAAACGGCCATACAATCGATGCTTCAAATATTGCAAGATTTTTCAATGTAACTGCTTCTGATGTTATTTTAAATAATATTACATTTGTTAATGCAGATGCTAAAAATGCTGGTGGAATTTATTGGTCTGGAAATAATGGTCATATTGATAATTCATCTTTTATTAATAATAAAAATTACATGCCAAATGGTGATATCCATACTTATGGTGCTGCTATTTACTGGCAAGGGAATAACGGTAAATTAACTAATACTTATTTTGGAAATAATTCGAATACATATTATTTAAGAGCATATTCTGGTGCGGTTTATTGGGGAGGAAAAAATGGAATTATAATTAATTCTACTTTTGAGAGAAATTCTGTTAAAGCACTTTCTAGCCCGGATTTAGGTTTTGCAGGTGCAATGTATGTTTATGGTACTAATGTTACTATTGTTGACTGTTGTTTTAAAAATAATACTGCGGTTAATGGATACTGTGGTGGTCTTGAGCTTTATGGTAGTGATGCCAAATTAATAAACACAAAATTTTTAGATAATTATGGTAATTCAAATGGGGCATTATATTCTATTTCATTTAGAGCTATAATTGATAATTGTACATTTGTTAATAATTATGGAGATCATAGTGGTGGTGCTATTTATGGTCCTAGTTATTATTCCACTATAAAAAATTGTATTTTTATAAATAATCGTGCTAGATATGATGGTGGTGCAATTCGTTCATTTTTAGATAAAGACATTTCGATTATAAATTGTACATTCATTGAGAATCAGGCTGGTAGAAGTGGTGGTGCAATCTGTAATGAAGATTTAATTAATTTAATATTATATAATAATACTTTTATTGGAAATTCTGCTAGAGATAGTGGTGGTGCAATTTGTTATTTAGGAGAATATGATAATTATCCTAGTGATTTTAGGGATTTTCCTATGTATGATACGGTCTGGAATTTAATAAATTCTAATTTTGTCAATAATACTGCTAGTAGTGGTGGTGCTGTTTTCATTGATTATGGATTTGGAAACATTTTAATAAATAATAGTACTTTTAGTGGAAATTCTGCTCTTAAAGGGGGTGCTGTTTTTATACATGGCGAATTTGCACAGCACTATAAATATTTTATAGATAATTCTAAATTTTTTAATAATAATTTCAACAGCAAGCATGGCCCTGCTATTTATTCAAGTACTTCATATGCTGCTAATTATAGTGGTATAATTTCAAATTCTCATTTTGAAAATAGTTCTGCTTATGGTTATTTTGGACATGTGATAAATTCAACTTTTGTTAATTGTTCTACATATTTTTATGAAAAAAATGTTTCTCCAAATTTGGAAGTTAGAGTAATATCTGAAACTCCTTATGTCTATAGTGGGGATGATATTATTTTTACATTAATTATTTATAACTATGGAAACTGTGAACTAGGATCTCTTCTTTTTGATTATTCTTTTGATCCGAGATTAAGTTTCAATGGTTATGACCAAAGATTTTATATGAGTAATTATTACAGCAGCAATCATTATTATTTAGATAGGTTTCAGGATTATTTTAGAGAATACACTTATGAATATGGTTATAATAAAATGCATCATGCTAGATTCCAAGATCCATATTCTCAACATAATTCTGGTATATTATTGGCTCCGGGAGAGTCAATAGGAATGTCATATCGCTTTAAAAATTATGATGCATACAAAGATGAGTATGTATTTGGCAGATTTTATTGTGATGTTTCTGCATTTTCTGATTTAACAACAGGCGATTCATCTTCAGATTCAGTTTATGTATATACTCCTAATTTAACGGTTAATATGACTTCTTTAACTCCTAAGGTGGATATGGGTGATATTGTTGGATTCAATATTTCAATCTATAATAATGGTGAAAGTTATTTGGAAAATATTGTTGTTGATGACTATTGGGATATTGGTCTTAATTATTTGTCATGTAATTTAACTGATAAATGGAGTTATTCCATTGTCGGCGAAAGGCCTGTTTTCAAATATAATGATAAATTATTGGTCAATGAAAAAACTTCATTTTGCGTTTATTTCTTTACTAATAAAACAGGCAATCTTAACAACCATATTAATGTAAAATCAGATTATTTAAAACCAATATCTGCATATAACTCAACTTTTGTATTACAACCTAATTTGAATGTTAAAAAAACTTCATTGGATGAAATTGTTATTTTAAATAATCAAGTCCGATTTGAAATTATGGTTAATAATACTGGAGAAAGTAATTTAACAAATATTAAAGTAACTGAAAAATATCCTAATGAACTTGTATATGATTCTTTTATTGGCATGGATGAATGGAATCATGAATTAATTGATGATAATCATATCTGGACATATAAAGGTATTCTAAATGTAAATGAAAGTTCTAAATTTATTGTTATTTTCAATACGACTAAAATCGGCAATTATACTAATACAGTTATAGCAAATTCAACTAAAACCAAAAATATTGAAAGTAATGCTACATTTAGAGTTATTAATCCAGTAGTTTCTATTGAAAAAATCTGCCGAACACCTGATGTTATTTTGGGCAATTATGCTATATTTGAAATCACCGTAAATAATGACGGAAATGTTGCTTTAAATAATATTACTGTAATTGAAGATTCATTTGATGATTTAATATTTAATAATGCTAGTGTTCCGGATTATTGGATTTATAATGGGGATAGTAATAAACCGTCTTGGACTTTAAATAAGGTTTTAAATCCTGGTGAATCAGAATCTTTATTAGTGACATTTAACACAACAAAAAATGGAATTTCTGTTAATAATGTTCGTGTATCTTCAGATACTTCAATTGATGCTCAAGCAAATGCAAGGGTCAATGTCTTAGTGCCTGAATTCAAAGTCGAAAAAATCGTTTTAACGCCTAATGTTTCACTGGGAGAACAGGCAGTTTATGAAATTGTCATACACAATACTGGTGAGGCAGACCTGACCAATATTGTTGTTGAAGAGAT
>CADBMS010000236.1 GCA_902795935.1 uncultured Methanobrevibacter sp. | reverse complement strand
TTTAGGTACTAATCTTGTTTCTCAATCAGGAGCAATATCTGCTTTAAAATCAAAATATGAATGGATTGATAACATAACTGAAATTACTCGTAATAATCAAAAAATTATAAAAGATGCTGTTGATAAAATTGAAGGAGTATTTTTACCAGTTTATCCATCTGAAGGTAACATGATGGCAATAGATATTAGTCAAACAGGAATAGTTCCCGAAAAATTAGCAGACTATCTCTTAGAGAAAAAAGTTTTTATTCGCCAAGGATCCTACACTAGTATATTATTTGGTGATAGATATGTGCGTGTAAGCTTTTCTATTCCAGAAGAACAAATTAAAATCTTTGCTAAAGAATTTACAGATGCAATAAATGTTTTAAGAACCAAATAACTTTTTTTTTTAAAAAAATTATGAGAACAAAAAATTGTTCTCGTATATTAAAATTCTTATTCAACTTCTAAATAATAATGCTCTTTCATCTCTTTTTGTTTTCTATCTAAGAAACTATTGAATTTATTAACTCTTGGTCTATTAGTTTCTTTATCTCGTCTAAAAGTTACTCCAATATCTGATAAAAAGTGATTCATAGAATCTCTTAAAGCTGCAGGTTTAGTTGCATGTCCTTCAATTCCAGCTTTACCATAAAACACCATGGCCCTATCTGATATATAATCTATAAATACAATATCGTGATCTATAATAATTGCAGCAGCATTTCTACTCTCAATTATTTTGCGTATGGCTCTTGATGCAATTAATCTTTGTTCAACATCTAAAAATGCAGTTGGTTCATCCAATACATAAATTTCAGCATCTTGTGAGATGGCTGTTGCAATGGATAATCTTTGTAGTTCTCCACCACTAAGATTTTGCACTTCTTTATCTAAAATTTCATTTAAAGAGAAAGGTTTTGCTATTTCTGTTTTAAATATATTACTTCCATATTTTGGAGCATAAGTGTAAAGGAAATCACTCACAGTTCCTTCAAAATTAGATGCTAAATATTGAGGTTTATATGAAATTGTAACTTTTTTCTTTAGTTTTCCATTATCTGGTTTAATTACTTCAGCTAATATTTTAGAATAAGTTGTTTTTCCAATACCATTTGGTCCAAAAGCAGTTACAATCTCGTCATGATAAATTTTACCAGCATCTATTTCTAATTGAAAACCATCAAATGATTTTCTCATATCACTATATTCACTTAGAACTTCTCCCTCTGATTCTAGTGTGGGAGGTCTTATTTGGAATTCTATAGCTTGTTTTCTGAATCGTATATTTTCTTCTTTAAGGAATCCATTAATATATGTATTAATTCCAACTCGAACACCTCTTGTCTGAGATACTACTCCATATCCTCCGGGTTCACCATATAATACATGAACATAATCAGATACCGCATCTAATGCTGCAAGGTCGTGTTCTATAACAAGCACTGCTTTTTTTTCTTCTGTTAGTTGCCTTATAACTTCAACTGCATTTAATCTTTGTTTAACATCTAACCATGATGTTGGTTCGTCAAAATAATAAAAATCAGCATCTTTTAATGCAGCAGCAGCTATAGCTACTCTTTGTAGTTCTCCTCCACTTAGATTTCCCATTTTTCTATTTAAAATAGGTTGTAAGTCTAATGTATCAATAATATAATCCATTTGCCCTCTTTCATTTAAAGGTTCAAGTAATGATTTAACTTCACCTTTAACTACTTTTGGTAATATATCTACCATTTGAGGTTTATGCACTGTGTTAATTTCATTATTGAATAATTTTTTGAAGTAATTTTGTAACTGCGATCCTTTAAAATAGTCAATAACATCATCATTTGTAATATTTTCATTATATTTTCCAAGGTTTGCTTGCAGTTCTCCAGATAATATTTTAAGTATTGTTGATTTGCCTATACCATTTGGACCTAACATTCCAACTACGGATCCTTCTTTTATACTTGGTAGTCCAAATAATTCAAACATATTTTGTCCAAAACGGTGTATGGGGTTATCTAATTCTTCAGGTAAATTTATAATTGAAACTGCATCTAAAGGACATCTTTTTGTACATATACCACATCCTTCACATAACTCTTCTGA
>CADBMS010000235.1 GCA_902795935.1 uncultured Methanobrevibacter sp. | reverse complement strand
TATTAATGGTTGCTCCAAACTTTGCAAATGCAAAAAACTTAGAAACATATGCACTAACTGCATTTTCATATGCACTATTAGGCATAATTCTAAACTTTGCAGGTTTAATGTGCACCCACATATCTGCATTTAAAAATGAAAAAAATATGAAAGATATAACAGTAAAACATTTACTAAAATTACCGTTAGGTTACTTTTCAAACCAAACCAGCGGAGGTCTAAGAAAAATAATAGATTATAGTACTTCAAAAACTGAAACATTTCTAGCCCACCAACTATTCGATTTAGCAGGAGCTATAATCACACCAATAGTATTTTTAATATTACTTTTCAGCATTGATTGGCTTTTAGGATTAATATGTTTAATCCCATTAATAGTATGTGTTTTATGTATGTTTCCAATGTTCTCATCAGAATCTCAAAACTTAATGGTAGAATATCAGGGATACTTAGAAAAAATGAATGCTGAAGCTGTAGAGTATATTCGCGGTATCCCCGTTACAAAAACATTCCAACAAACAGTTTTTTCATTTAAAAATTTCCTTGATGCAATTAGAAAATATGGAAAATTCTCATCAGAATACTCATTATCAACACAATTACCCATGACGTCATTCACAGTATCAATTAATGGATTTTTTGCATTATTAATCCCTGCAGGAATATTATTAGCAGCATCAACATTTGATGCTAAATTTTTATCTAACTTCATATTTTATATCATATTCACACCATTATGTGCTGTGATGATGAATAAAATCATGACATTATCCCAAGATTGGATGCTTGCAAGTTATGCTTTAAATGATATTGAAAAAATTTTAGCTGAAGAACCACTAGAAGAAACACAAAATCCTCAAAAACCTAAAAATTACTCCATACAATTTGAAGGAGTATATTTTGATTATGATAAAGAGAATAACACAGATAAACACATTTTAAATAATATAAATTTAAAAATTAATCAAAATGATTCAATAGCATTTGTAGGACCATCTGGCGGAGGTAAAACAACAATTGCTTCATTAATTCCAAGATTTTGGGATGTAGATTCTGGAAGTATTAGAATAGGTGATGTTGATGTTAGAAATATTTCAACAAATGACCTAATGGAAAATATTTCATTTGTTTTCCAAAATACGAGCTTATTTAAAGATTCAATTTATAACAACGTAGCCATTGGTAAAAAAAGAGCAAACCGTAGCGATGTGTTAAAAGCTCTTAGTTTAGCCCAATGTGATGACATTATTGAAGAATTACCTGATGGAATAGATACAATTATAGGTTCTGAAGGCACTTACCTTTCAGGAGGTCAACAACAAAGAATAATTTTAGCTCGTGCCATATTAAAAGATGCTCCAATAATTATTTTAGATGAAGCCACAGCCCTAGCAGATCCTGAAAATGAATATAAGATTCAAAAAGCAATTAATGAAATTACTAAAGACAAAACTGTCATTATGATTGCACATAGATTATCTACTGTTAGAAATCTTGATAAAATCTATGTTGTAAATGAAGGACAAATAATAGAAGAAGGAAATCACAATGAATTAGTTGAGTCTAAAGGTTTATATTCCAAGATGTGGGATGAATTCAATCAATCAATTCAATGGAAATTAAAATCAGAGGTGATTTAAGTGATATCTGAATATTTTACCAAAAGATTCGGATTAACCATAAATGGTGCTAATAACTTAATTAAAGGTATACTCTACACAGCACTATTAAATATTGCATTTATGTTCCCTGTTGGATTATATTCATTCTTACTTTACTTATGGGTAGATCCATTACTGGGTGGAAATTATATTAGTCCTAATTTGGGATTATTTATTGTTTTAATTTTAATAGTTCTTGGAATTATTTTTGCATTGGCATGGAAACAATACCACTTTGTATTTAACACAACATATATTGAAAGTGAAAATAGACGAATTAACCTTGGAGAAAACCTAAGAAAACTCCCATTATCATTTTTTGAAAACCGAGACTTATCAGATTTAACATCCACAATTATGAATGACTGTACTGACCTTGAACATGTCTTTTCACATGCAATTCCACAATTATTAGGGTCAATATTATCACTCACATTAGTTGCAATAGGATTACTAAATTTTGATTGGAGATTAGGAATTGCTCTTTTATGGGTTGTCCCAGTAGCATTTTGTTTAATTTATGTATCTCGCAATTTAACAGTTCGTGGAAGTAAAATAGTGATGAATGATCTTTTAAATTGTGGTGATGCAATACAAGAGTGTTTAGAATCTGTAAGAGAGTTGAAATCATATAATTATGAAAAAGAGTATGGTGTAAAAATAGAAAATTTAACAAGTAATGTGTTCACATCACGACTAAAATCTGAGTTAATGTGTGCTGTGGGAGTTATATCTGGAAATACTGTTTTAAAACTAGGTATGGTTTCAGTTATATTACTTGGTTCTTATTTGATAATGAATGGTCAAGTTTCAATTTTTACATTACTTATTTTCTTAATTGCAGCTTCAACAATTTATTCTCCAATTGAAAACTCATTAATGTTTTTAACTGAGATAATCATGATGGATTTGAAAATTGAAAGAAGTCGTGAAATTGAAGAGAAAGTTATGGGGGGTGGTCTAAAAGAATATTCACTTGCTGGTTATGATATTGAATTTAAGCATGTTAACTTTAATTATGATGATTTAAAAGATGTTTTAATAGATATTAATTTTATTGCACATCAAGGTGAAGTAACTGCTCTTGTGGGGCCGTCTGGTGGGGGCAAATCAACTGTTTCAAAACTTGCAGCAAGATTTTGGGATCCAATAACAGGGCAAGTTACATTAGGTGGACAAAACTTAACTAATTTAGATGCTGAAAAACTCTTAGAAAATTTTTCAATTGTATTCCAAGATGTGATTTTATTTAATGATAGTATAATGGAAAATATACGTGTAGGAAAACAGAATGCTAGTGATGAAGAGGTTATACGTGCCGCTCGTCTAGCAAAATGCGAAGAATTCATTGAAAAGTTACCTCAAGGTTATGATACTATTATTGGTGAGAATGGTGAATTATTATCTGGGGGTCAAAGGCAAAGAATTTCAATAGCCAGAGCACTACTTAAAGATGCTAATGTGATTTTACTTGATGAAGCCACATCATTTTTAGATGTGGAGAATGAATCTAAGATTCAAAAAGCATTATCTACATTAATTAAAGATAAAACAGTGATTATTATTGCCCATAGGATGCGTACAATAGCTAATGCCGATAAAATTGTAGTTTTAGATGAAGGTAGAATTGTAGAGCAAGGTTCACCAAATGAATTATTATCCAAAAATGGATTATTTAAACATATGGTGGACTTACAAAAAATTAGTGAAGATTGGAAAATTTAATAAAAT
>CADBMS010000234.1 GCA_902795935.1 uncultured Methanobrevibacter sp. | reverse complement strand
TAATACTTCTAAATTATTACTATTAATATTTAAAATAGAATTAGAACCAACTTTAACTTGTATACCATTATCTGCGACTAAAACACTCTTAGCGGTGGATGAAGTAGGAGGAGTAATAGTAATACCTTTACTGTAACTTTTATTTTGAAGAGTAGCAGTACCATTAATTAATAACTAACTTTCTATTTTTGTTTGCCATTTATCATTAATTTCAGCAACTTTGAGAGCAGTATTATTATTTTGAGTTATTACTGATAAACTCTCTGAAAATTGCGGATTTGCTATAGGAGCATATTGATTATTTTCAAGCTCATCTAATCGCGCTTCCACACTTCCTTTTTGCATCACATTTAAATTTCCTAAATTGTCAGATAGAAAAGTTCCATCTGGCATTGTTATATATTCTACAGAAGTTCCAATATGATGAGTTCCATTTTTATCTTGTACTTCTATAAATCTATCATTATTACTCATAGTATCATCTCCTTTTTAATTAACACTTAAACTCTTTTAAAAAGAGTTTAAGTGTTTTATTTTACTATTTTGCTTTTCCTTCTAAAGCAGAAAGTCTTTCTTTTATATCTTTTATATCGTAATAATCAAAATTATGTAAATTACGATCAACAAAGGTATGATCATTGATTCTTATTCCATAACCAACCTCAACATTATCAACCTGTAGAACTCTTATTCTTCCTATTTTTGCCCAAAAGTTTTCTGCTTGTAAATTTTTTACAATTAAATTCTAAATATAAGTATCAAATTTATCTTTTCCTACTGTAGTATTAGAAGGAGAAAAAGTAGTTCCTGAAGGAGTCATAGAATTACCTCCTCCTCCATAAAAGCCTCCATCTCCACTTGCTGTCATCTTATCTATAACAGAAGCTCCATTTATTGTCACATTTGTAAATTTTGCAGTACCATCTCCTTTTATAAACCAAATAGGATTTTCATTATCATGACTGATACCTCCATTAGCAATTTTAATGTTCCCTATGTGTCCTCCATTGCCAGCAAAAATTTCTCCATTAGGTTCAACCCAAAATTTATCTCCTAGTCTTATACCATCTGAGCCAACATAAACTCCAAAATTTTGTCCAGTATTAGAGTATTTTTGACCTGGAACACTTTTGTTTTTTGGTTCTTGATATAATCCGTTTTCTCCTATATTCCAATTTCCTATTTGACCATAAATTGCAAAAAGAGATCCTCCGTCAGATACCTTAAAAAGAGTTTTACCTTCATCATTTTTTGCCCATAAGTAAGGAGATTTGGTAGCACTAAGACCTACTTTCTTATTTACATCTTCAGTAGAATAAGTTAAGCCATCTGCACCAATTTTCCATCCTCCAATTTCACCACTATTAGAAAATAAATATCCATTTTGTAAAACATAAAAATTAGGTGAAACATGAAAATTACTTGCAGATTCTTCATTCCCGCTAGCTTCTCCTGCCCAAAAAGTTACTCCTGTAAGCTATGAATTACCTCCCCCTTTATTCAAAGTAGTTCCTGGAGACATTCCCGTTTGTCTTCCTTTAGAAGTATTGCTTAATCTATCTGGTTTTATTGTCCAACCACCTATTGTTCCTCTATTTGAAAATAAAGTTCCATCATGATCAACAAAAAAGTTATAATGTTTCTTATTATCTGTATCAATAGTTCCTGCAAAAAAAGCATGAGTAGTATCAGTAGAACTCATACCTGTTAAAAGCTTTTGAACATTTACTCCGTTTTCATCTGTTTTAGGTTCTGGTAACGGATTTTCTTTATATAACGTTTCCTATTTAATTTGCCAACCTGCTATCTAACCACTGCTAGTGTGCATAAAGCCCTATTTTGTCACAAAGAAATTCCCAGATCCAAAATAAATATGCGGGCCACGATCACTATTAGAAAACTAAATCTACATACCTTGTCCATTTTTTAAATTAGTTGGGATTCCGTTTTTATCATACTCTACTGGTCTTGGATGTTCTTTATTGTAATAATAATCTTTATAATCTGAAGATGTTATTAATGCCTTATCACTGTCTACATCTATTTCAATTTGACCCGAACCTGCTTTACCAAAAGTAGCGTTACCAGTTTTTGCATCTAAAAAGATACTGCGGACGCCGTCTCCATACGCGAATAACCCAGTCTATTCTGAATCACCAGACGCCGCAACTCCTAATACAACTCCAGTAAAAGTATTTTCACCATTGTCATGAGTATTCTTTTTACCAGCTCCTACTTGAGGTGTTAAAATATATCCATCTGTTTCATTGATTTCAATACTAGTTCCATTCCAATCATTTAAAGCTCTATTCTAATATTTATTTAACATAAAATGAATAGGAATATGAATATCTGCAAAAGGAATTTCTTCATCGTTTTCCCCTTTAATTTTAATAGAAATAAAAATAGCGTTGTTTACTTGATTTCCTTTTGTGAAAATACTTTTACTGGAGTTGTATTAGGAGTTGCGGCGTCTGGTGATTCAGAAT
>CADBMS010000233.1 GCA_902795935.1 uncultured Methanobrevibacter sp. | reverse complement strand
TAATTCTATATCTTCATTAGGAATTTCTAATTTTTCTTCAATAACTTTTTCTTTAGCTTTACCTGTTACTTGATAAGTTTGTTGTCCCATAAAATCCATTATATTGACACTTGGATTTTTAATAACTAATTCTTTATTTTTCATTTTTATGATAACTTCAGTTACTCCATGCATATCTTGCATATTCATTCCCATTTTTTTCATACTTCTTTGCATTTGTTTTATTTGTTTAGGGTTCATTGAGCCCATATTTGGAATCATTATAATCCTCCTTTACGTGTTTTAATAGCTTGACCAGAATCAAAATCATAAATTTCATAACTATTTAAAATAGATTTACCAAAAGCAAGTAAATCATCATTTTTATTAACGATTAATACTTCATCATTTGCTTTAATATTTTCATCACATTCAATTACAAATTTAGAAAATATGCTTTTACCATCACGAGCAAAAGGCTCGGAGTCTTCATTAACTACAACCCTATTCTGAGGATATTTAGTATTACTATGTAAACGTCTAGCTCCTTCTTTATTTAAAACAAAATAACCATCAGAAGCCCTCATTGTAGCTATTAATTCATCAGCAGCATAAATATGCCTAATTTTTCCTGTTTTTTTACTATGAATAATTTTTAAGTCTCCGAAGAATAATGCATCACCAGATCCATTACCAAATTGGTAATCTGCAACTTTTTTTATTTTAGTTAAATCATCAATTTTTATCTTAAAATCACTAGGAACAGTGAATTTTTCATTTAAATTTAAATCAAATTTATCAACTAAATTTTTACTAATTATAACTTGATCATATTTATCATAAGTTGATTCAATTGTATTTCTTATAAATTCGATAGCATTATTATCCATTATTTTAGGAGCATCATTTTGAGCTAAAGGGTACACTTCATCCAATTCTAAAGGAATTAAACCAAATGGAACATCTACAACCATTATATCAACATCATCCATAGATTCTTCATTTGAATTACCAACTAGTAAAAATTCAGATAAATCTGGACTTAAATATTTATGATAGGGTTTTCTATAAGCTGGAATCAATAATAATCTGCTTTTTTTATTTAAGTTGTCTAATTTAGATAAATGTCTTTTAATTTCAGCTCGATTTAATGATTCAGGACCAGTGTAGAAAAATGCAGATTTTTTAGAAGAAGGATTAAATATTTCTAAATAATCAGTATAGTTTCCAAGATGTCTATAAGCTTCTAATAATTTTGGATGTGATCTACATCGTTGTTCTACTAGTTCCATTAGATTCCCATCATTAATTGCTTGTTTTATTCTCCTTATTTCAGCAAAACTTTCATATAAATTATGTTCTGCAATTAATTTTGTTCTTTTTTCTTTATCCATACTTCGTATATCATCAGGAGTGTATTTTGAACAAATTGGACATGAACAAGGCATTTCAACCAAATTTTCTAATTTATATGTTCCCCTAACAGTTAAAAAACGATCATCTTCCGCATATAACACATATGCTGCAGAATCAAATAAATCACAACCCATTGCAACAGCTAAAGCAAAAATCATAGGATGACCTGCACCCATTAAATGAATTGGGCGTGATTCAGGCAAATGTGAAACTGCTGTCATTACAACATCAACTAAATCTTTATATTGGTACATTTCCATTAATGGAACTACTGCACCAATTGGATTTAATTCAAAATCTAATTTTCCAATTTCATCTGCACATTTAGCACGTAAATCTAAGAAAGTTGAACCTTGAACTACTGAATTAAGCATCATATCTTCTTTATATTTTAATGCATCTTTAGCTCTTTCTAATGTTATTTTTAACTCTTTTTCAGCTCTTGAGCGAGATACATAAGGAGGGGTTGGTATATCTAAAGAAGTCCCAATATCAGAACCTATATCCTCTTGGAATTTTATTATATCTTGATTAGAAATATCAATATCCCCATAAACAGATAATTGAAATGACCCCGAATCAGTCATTATTGGACCATCATAATTAATTAATGAATGTATTCCTTCATTTAAAGCTTTTTTTGTTAAATCTTTACTTTTGTAAATAATATATGCATTTGTTATAACTATTTCAGCACCAAATTTTTTAACATCTATTGTTTGCTTTTCTGGATGAATTACTGGCATTAAAGCAGGAGTTCTAACAATACCATGTTTTGTTTTAAGTATACCTGTCCTACCCCTATTATCTTTTTGTTTTATTTGAAACATACATATAGTTCCTATCTTTTTAATATATAATCTAGATTTAATTTAAATTAAACAATAAGCAAATATTATTTATATTATATTGTTCTTCTAAGTTATAAGTTATTAATATAATATATTAATTTTTATTTATATATGGTAAAAATATTAAAATTAATTGAGTACTGTTGATAAACGATTACTCATTTCTATTATTCTTTCAGTAGAATTATTAAATCTGTGAGATTTACAATTACAAATACATTCTTCACTTTGAGGACATATTAAAAAATAGGCCTTATTAGAATTAGTGTCTTTAATGTTTAATTGGTTAATATTTCTTAAAACCCTTCGACCAATCTTATCTTTATCAATAGATTTACCTAAATAGATAGGTGTTTTAACTGCAGAAGATAATTTATATCTACCCCTAGCATTATTTCGTTCATTTCTTCGATTGACAAAAATTTGTTCAGCAGATTGTTTTAAATTACAATCATGAAAGGGTATACCAACATCAGATAATGCAATTATACGTTCATCATCTGAATTTAAATCTATTTTTATTTTATTAGAATCTAAAGATGCTAGAGTACCAGCTGATTTTCGACCATATATAGGGCCTTGACCTACAAAAAATCCTGCAAATATTAAACCAGATCTTACTGGTGCTGAAGATGTATATGTTGCAATCATTCCATTTTGTTTTATTTTTTTATTTAATTGTTGAAAAAATTCTACAGTATATAATTCTGGTGATTTTGAAGGGCTGAATGGATCTAAAAATATTGCATCATAATAATTATTTTTTAATTTCTTAATTGTTTGTCTAGCATCTTCAGAAAATATGTTCAAATGCAAATTTTTAGGAATATTTGTTTCAATTTCATTTAATGATACGTAATTTTCCTTAATTAATTTATTTTCTATTGCTTTTTTTATAATTTTATGTGATTCAATTGGTGAAGGCATTATTAATCCAATAGCTAATGTTTCTAAAGATATTTCAATTAAATCAATATTTAAGTTAATATTTGAATTATTAGAAATATTTAAATATTCTATTAATGCTGCAGAATTATATCCAAAGCCCGAACAAATATCCAATACATTTATCTCTTGAAGATTATTATTTTTAAAAATTGGTTTAACAAATTTTTCTAAAGATTCTGTTATTGCACCATGTGACGTGTGCATTGTTTCGCTATTTCCTTGAAATTCTTGTGAATTCAAAGTATACGAACCATCATCAGTTTTTATTAAATAATTTAATATTTTTTCTTTAATTTCGTTACGATTTTTAATATTACCCTTTGCTTCTTCAGAAAAATGTTTTTTTATTAAATTTAATGCTTGTTTTTCAGGAATTAATATTTTATTCTCAGTCATATTATCCCTTATTATACAAATAAAAATAGAATAAGATTATAAAAAATAAAATAATGCTAAAATAATTGAAGATTATGGAGAATTTTTATTTCACAGTTACACATTTAGCTAAATTTTTTGGTTTATCAGGATCAATACCTTTTTCAATGCTGATATAATATGATAATAATTGCAATGGCACAATATACACTATTGGTGAAATTAATTCAGATATTTCGCTATTTACAGATATTGTATCATAAGAATCATTAATCATTAATTCATCATCCTCAGCACAAAGTGATATTATTTCTGCACCTCTTGCACAAACTTCTTCAACATTACTACAAGTTTCATCATGTGCATCACCATTAGGCGCTACAGCAACTACTGGAACGCCAACATCAATTAATGCCAATGGCCCATGTTTCAATTCTCCTGCAGCATATCCCTCAGCATGTATATAAGTTACTTCTTTAAGTTTTAATGCTCCTTCTAATGCTGTAGGATAAGATAATCCCCTACCAATAAAGAAAAAGTCATATTTATCTTTATATTTATTAGCTATTTTATGAATATATTCTTCTTGATTTAGTAATTCAAGCATATATTCCGGAATCTTTTTTAATTCATCAATTAATCCTAAATGATTACTCATATATGCAACTAATAAATATATGCATGTTAATTGACTAACATAGGTTTTTGTAGCAGCAACTCCAATTTCAGGACCTGCACGAGTATAAATTACATGATTAGCTTCACGCGTAGCAGTACTTCCTAAAACATTAACAATAACTAAGGTTTCAGATGTTTCTTTAACCATATTTAATGCATTCAAAGTATCAGCTGTTTCACCAGATTGACTAATAAAAATAACTAATGTTTTATCATTCATTGTTTTAGCAGAATATTGAAATTCTGAAGCTAAAATAACATCTGTTGGTAACTCTAACAATGTTTCAAATAAATATTTACCTATCAATGATGCATGATATGATGTTCCACATGCAACAAAACATATTTTTTCAATATTTTCCAAATCTATTTTAGAAACTAATTTTTCTATATCTTGCGCTTCCATAATAGTATTTTTAACAACATTAGGCTGTTCATGAATTTCTTTAATCATGAAATGGTCAAAACCATTTTTTTCAGCCATATCAGAAGTCCAATCAATAGTGTGAACTTCCTTATCTATTATTTCACCTAATAAATTTTTAACAGTAATCCCAGTACCATCTAAAATTACAATTTCACCATCTTCAATGTAAATTATATTATTAGTATGACTCAAAATAGCAGGAACATCAGATGCTAAAAAATATTCATCATCACCACTACCAAGAATTAAGGGACTTTCTTTACGCGCACCTATTATTTTATTAGGTTCATCAGCAGATATAATAGCTAATGCATAAGATCCTTTAATTACTTTTAATGTTTCATATAATGCTGCTTCTAAATCTAACCCTTGATTCATATATTTTTTTTTTTTTTTAGGTATGACCTCAGTATCAGTATCAGATTTAAATATATGGCCTTCATCAATTAATTGATTTTTAATTCCTTTATAATTCTCAATAATTCCGTTATGCACAACTGCAATTTTATTCTCACAATCAGTATGAGGATGAGCATTTTTTTGATTAGGAACACCATGTGTAGCCCACCTAACATGAGATATTCCCATATTTCCTGATAAATCAGATAATCCCACATTTTTATCTGCATCATCAATTTTACCTTTGTCTTTTTTAATATTTAACCCATTACCTAAAGTAGCAATACCTACGGAGTCATAACCTCTATATTCTAATTTTTTAACAGAATTTAATAATGTAGGG
>CADBMS010000232.1 GCA_902795935.1 uncultured Methanobrevibacter sp. | reverse complement strand
TAACTGATATTGTTATTGATGAAGGTGAAGTTATTATTGAACGTGATGATTTTACTAGAAGATTTGAAGAAATTGCAAGACAGCATCATAAAAGATCTGAGCAATTATATGGTGCTTTGATTAATGAAGAATTTAAACAAATGATTATTGCTCGATTAATTATGCAATCAACTGAAAATTATATGCTTAAAGTTAGTGAGATGACTAAAAAAGTAACTCCTCATGAAAATATAATTAAGATATCTGAATTATTAACTGAAACTATTAAAAAAACTATGAGTGAAGCTACAAGTTATATTGGTGGTGAAGGTGTATTTACTGAAGGTGCACAGGCAGCCACATTAATTTCAAAAGCATTCCCCCCATGTATTCAAAATACATTAGATGGAGTTAAATCTGGTAACCGTAATGATGCTATTGTATTATTATTAACTTCATTTTTATCTTATGCTCGATTATATCCTGGAATTTTCCGTGACGAATATTCTAATGTTAGAGTATCGGATATTGACACTAACCTTACAATTGTTAATAATGAAATTTTACCATTAGTTTTTAATGCTGCAGATAATTGTAGCCCTCCTTTATTTGAAGATGACCCTCAAGAAAAATTAAATGTTATTGCTAAATTAGGTTTTGGTGTGCATGAAGAGGTTGAATTAACTAATGAAGGTGAAACTACATGGTATACGCCTATGAGTTGTGAAAAAATTAAAATTCATTTATCATCACTTTGTCAAGAGGATAAAATTTGTAAAAAAGTAGGAAATCCCTTATCATATTATAATCGTAAAAAGTGGATTATGCAACGAGAGAATAATAGTGAAAATAATGAATAAATATGTAGACATATTTTTTCTTAAAAAAAGGTGATGTTTTATCTTTGAACCAGCTACATTAAAAGAAAGACAAAAGTATTATCGTGAAGAATGGGATGTTAATGATATTCCTGATTTCATATTAAATGGTATTAATAGGCGCGAATTTGGGTTTGATCATATTGGTAAAGGTCCTAATGATCGTTATAGGGTTTTCAGAGATAAAAATATGTTAAAGAAATTTATGAGGTATCGTAGTCCATTTGCTGCATATTGTAGTGTTGCATTTTATCAAAATCCTCGTAGTCGTGGTGATTGGATAAAATCTGAACTTGTTTTTGACGTTGACGCTAAGGATATGCCACTTAGAACATGTAATTGTGAAAGTGTTTGTGAAATTTGTTTAGATGAAGCTAGAGAATTAGTTAGCCAATTAACTGATACACTTAAGTTTGATTTAGGTTTAAAAGATATTCATACTATTTATTCTGGTCGGGGCTACCATATTCGCATATTAGATGAAGATGTTATGAATTTTAATAGTGAAGGTCGTTCTCAAGTATTGAAATATCTTGTTGGTGCGGAGGTTCCAAAACATAAATTAAATTTATTAAATTCTAATAAACCTATTGATTTAGAACATTTTTCTATCCCCATAGGTTATCCTGCAGTATTCACTAAACGTTTAAAGCATGATTTATTGACTATGACACAAAATACTGAAATTGATGACATTAATCCTAAACTTAAAAAAGATATTCTTAAACATAGAAATGTTTTAGATAATAACGAATGGGGTATTTTTAAAACTAAAATTGGGCGTAAACGATATATTAACTTAGTTAATGCATTTTCAAAGTTTAATATGAATTTAGTTGATGCTAAAGTAAGTATTGACCTTAAACGTATCTTTAGGTTACCTAGTTCACTGCATTCCAAAGTTAGTATGAAAAGTATGGAAGTTAAAAATATTGATAAATTTGATCCTTTAAAAAGTGCAGTTCCTAAATTTGTTCAAGAAAGAGAAGATAAAAGAAACTAATTAATAATATTACCTAAATAAGTTTTTTCCAGGTATTAAGAAATCTGATAAAAACTCTAATAAATCAATTGATAATTGGTTATTAGATAAAAATTCTTTTATTTCCATTATAGAATATTCATTTAACAATTGATTTTTAATATTTTTACCTACTTTTAAGTAATGAATATTTTCAGGTTTAAATAAATTTTTTATTAATTCTTCAATATTATCTGTTGTTGAAACTTTAACAAGCCAATATTCACCTTCAATCCAAGGTATTGTATTATGTTTTAATATGAATTTTTCTTGATGATTCTCATCCCATATTCTAGGACCTGTATAATTTTTATATCCTGATATGTTTTTAGAAGCTACTTCTATTAATATAATTGCTAAATTTTCTGAATCAGTCCAACTAGATGTTTTAAATATTATAAAGCCTTCTTTAGTTAATTTTGATGCTAATGATCTTTCAGTTTTTCTTAATTGAGGATATATTGTGTCTTCTGGAATTTTTGGTGGTTTAAATGATACTACATATGTTTCAGTTGACTTTATATTGAATAAAGTAATTATATCTTTTAATTCTGTGAATTTTTCTGTTTTTTCAAAATATTCAAGTTTAGGTTCTTTTATGAAATTACGTGAAGCAGCCATAAATTCAGCCATTTTTTGTAAACTTAATGAAGCTGCAACATTTCTATTTTTATCTACAGGATCAATCACTATTAATGGATCATTGAATTGTTTTCCAGTACCATAATTTTCTAAATCAATTATGGTATGTTTTTTCCATTTACTTGCTGCTTTTAATACAGCACAGAATGTATCATATTTCAGTATTAATAATTCACAAAGATATCCTGCAAACCCTCCTACTTTAGATTCTGATCCATACGTTTCTATAGATTCCATGAATTTTTTTAATAATAATACTTCATCTGTTTGTTTTTTACTTATGTTTTTTTTTATATATTTTGTGTGTAATAGTGTTCTATCTACTGCAGATTTTATTTGATCCCCATCATTTATTTTATAACACGGAACAATATCTATTGAATATCCTCCTATAAATCCAGTTACATAAGGATGAGATGCATATCTTTCTTCACATTTCCCTTTTAAATTATCAATACATTTATGACCTATTTTTAAACCATATTTTTTTAAATCTTCTTGTGATGTGTTTAATGAAAATGTTAAAAATATATCAATATCTGCTTTACCTTTTAACCAAGTATCTTTTGCTATAGAACCGAGTAAAACTGCTTCAGAATCTATTTTTTCATCTTTTATTATAGTATTTAATTGTTTTATTATTTTATTTGACAGATTTTCAACTTTTTCTTTATCTTTTTGTGTTGGTTTAATTTTTCTTAATATTGAATCAAAATCCATATTTAGTCATTTCCTAGAGAAATATTGTCATTTTTTGTGTTTTCATCAGAAATTACTGTTCTTCTATGTTTAATTGTGCCTAATTTAAATGTTTTTAAATTAGTATATACTGGTCCTGATGGTGTTAATTCACTTGATTTTAGAGTTACTTCATCGACAAGCATTTCTCCAATTGTAATATTATTTAATTGTTTAAGTTTATTTATAAGTTGTTCATTATTTTTAGAATTTTTAACTCTTCCAAATGTTAAGTGAGGATTGTATTTTTTCTCTTTTGAAAATCCTATTTTTTGAAACCCATTATCACATAGTCTTTGAATATTAGTAAATGACCTGTTTTTATCAGTCCCAATCCATAAAACCTTTGGTTTATTTATTGATGGAAATGCCCCTATTGATTTTAGATTTAAAGTAAATTTATCTGCATTTCTTAGTTCACGTGCAACTATTTGATTTATTTGATCTATCTTAAATTTGTTTATATCACCAAAAAATTTAAGTGTTAAATGCATATTCTCAGGTTCAACAAATTTTATTTTTACATCTAATTCATTAAATTCATTTTGAACTTTTATTATCTTTTTAGTTAGATTTTCATGAACATCTACTGCTAAAAAAGCCCTTATATTTGAAGATTTCAAATAAAACACCTCACATCATATAATAGTTATTTTTATTTAGAGCATATGTTAAATTATTTTTGTTAATTTGAAATTAATTCTAAATGATACGAACAAATTTAAAAAAAAGAGTGAAGAAAATGAAACATCAATAATAAATTTTAGGCTTTGTAGAAATCCTATTTTTTTATTTTTGTGTTGTTTGGTATATGTTGTAGATTGTGTTTTTGAGTTTTGTTTCCTTATT
>CADBMS010000231.1 GCA_902795935.1 uncultured Methanobrevibacter sp. | reverse complement strand
TGCAAGTGAGTACTTGCACGCGAGAAATCTTATATATGGCCGTTTACAAATACAAGTATGTGAGATGCAACCTGAAGCATTAACACACGATTTAGGAGGGACATTATTTATGGATATGACAGAAATGCTTGAATACTGGTTAGTACATTAAGATACTATAAAAAAATCAAAAAAGAAGGAAAAAATAGGAGGAAAAGATTATGATAGGAACTGGACCATTAGATGCAATAGAAGAAGCATTTTTACCATAAAAAAAGAATCAATTATCAAAAAAATGGAGGGAGCATATATGATTGATATAATAGCAGCTTGGAGATACTGGTAATAATATAATAATACTACAAAAAAATTAACAAATATTATTAATTATTTGGAGGTAAGACCTAAAATGGTTCTTTACGAATTAACATTTTCAAATATTTGGTGGTAAAAAACACCACAAAAATAACTAATTTTTTATAAAGAATACTAAAACATATTATTTTTAATTTTAACATAAAAAATAAAGTAAAAAAATAAAGAGTTTTTATATTTTGTATGTTTTTGGTGGTTCTCCTGAGAAGTCAGCAATTGTGGCTTTTCCTTCTTTGATGGTGAATACTTCAAAAATTGGATTATCTCCAGTTTCATATAATGCTTTTACAAGTTCATTAGCATCAATAACTTTTTGTTTAATAGTTAAGTCATCTACAAATTCAACTTTTCCTGCAATTCTTAACCATTGGAATTCAGGTGTAGCAGCAGTCATTTCAAAGTTAGGATTTGCTTCCAATTCTTTATACATCGGTTTTTGATTACTCGTACAGAAATATGGTTTATCATCTTCTGCAAAATAAAATAATATAGGCCTTACTTTTGCATTTCCATCTAATCCAGTAGTTGCTAAATATTGTTGTGGATTTTCAGTTAAAAATTTAATTACATCTTCCATTTTAAATTATCTCCATTTACAATTATTTAATCTTATTTTTAAGATATTTAAAGTTATTATTAACTTATTTTATAAAGGATATAAATATTTTGTAACTAAAAAGTAACTATTAATTGTTTAATGCTAATTTAATCTACTCTAAGTCTTTGGTTACTGTTTGGTAACCAAAATTTTTATTAAGAGATTCCTATAAAATTTCAATTCATATAATACATACTCAAAAACATATAATCATCTTTTAGTTAAAAAAAGGGGATTTTTTTGATGATATATTAATTTGGAGGTGAATTTTTTTTATGGTTAAATTAGAAGGGGGTATTTGTCCAGTGGATCAATCTTTAAAATTATTTAGTAAAAAATGGCATATACAAATCATTAGAGACTTATTCTTTGGTAAAAGTAGGTTTAAAGACTTTAAAGAAGATAAAGCTGATTTAAGTAATAAAGTTCTAACAGAATGTTTAAAAGACTTAGAATCTAATGGCCTAATTTATAAGAAGACATTTGAAGATAATTCTAAATTGACAGAGTATTTCTTAACAGAGGAAGGGAAACAAATGAATAAAATAATTTATGAGTTAGCAATGTTTACCTTGAATAAAGAAGATTCTTATTCAGATGATAAACGTAATGAGATAGTTGATTTGTTTAAAACTACTTTAAATGTAGATTAAAAAAAAACTTATCCTACTAAAATGGGGAGGGGATTATAATAGATACTGATGATGAATTAGATTTTCTTATAAATTATTTAATAAATGAAAGACGAGAAAAAATAGATATTCCAAATAGTATTACTGATAAAAAGATTTTATTAAGGTCATTAATGAATATTCGTCTTCCTGGTGAATTATCATCTGATTTTTTAAAGGTTCAAGATGTATATTTAACAAATGAAACTTTAAATAAAGATTTAACCTCAATTGATGATATCCATGAAGTTAAGGATAGCTTAATGTTATGGCAGGGCGATATAACTTGCTTAAAAGTTGATGCTATTGTTAATGCTGCTAATTCAAAATTATTAGGTTGTTTTGTTCCAATACATAATTGTATTGATAATGTAATTCATTCATCTGCAGGTTTACAATTAAGAGAAGAATGTAATCAGTTAATGAAAAAACAAGGTCATGATGAACCAATAGGTGATGCTAAAATAACAAGCGCATATAATTTACCTTCAAAATATGTAATTCACAGTGTTGGACCGTCAATTCCTCAAGGATTAAAACCCTCAAAGGAGGATTGTAGGTTATTAAGTAATTGTTATAAATCATCTTTAAAGATAGCAGATAAATATGACTTGGAATCAATCGCATTTTGTTGTATATCCACAGGTGTATTTAATTTTCCACAAGATTTAGCTGCAAAAATTGCAATTAAAACTGTAACAGATTATATAAAGTATAATAAGACCTGTTTAAAAAATATTATTTTTAATGTTTTCACAGACACTGATTATAGGATATATAAACAATTATTATTTGGGGATATGTGATGGATGATTTTGATTTAAGATTAAATAATGCATTAACTCTGATTAGGGATGCTGATTATATTCTTATTGGTGCTGGTGCAGGATTCTCCACAGCCGCTGGGATAGAATATTTTGGTAG
>CADBMS010000230.1 GCA_902795935.1 uncultured Methanobrevibacter sp. | reverse complement strand
TTCTTTTAAAGATCATCCAACTGCTCATTCGTCAAATACCCTTCAATTTTAGCAACTTTCATGATCATCACATATGAACCTCACAAGGTATATACTTTTCTAAAAAAACTATATTTAATCAATAAAGTTATCTCTGTATACATTCTAATAGATTATATATCATATGTATGTTCACAATGTTTGGTTTTAAATTTTTAACTATTAACATGATAGAAAATGTTTTCTACAAAAGAAAAAAATAATTACTGTGAAGTATTCACAGATAATATTGTATAACTATAAGTTATATTTTATCAAAAATTTCTACTGGTTTATTACCTTTTAAATTAAATAATGAATTATCAATTTGTATTTTAACTAAATCATGAACTTCAATATCTAAATTTTCAGGTCGTTCCACGATATATAAATCTGGTTTTACATTACTTCTAATATCATAATCTATACGAACATGAGCTGTGTTACTGCTCAAATCTATAATTTCTCCGATTACATAATCTCTATGATATTTAATACGGAATAATAAGAATAGAATAACTACTCCAATTATTGCAAATATTAGAATAGAAAATGATGGGAAAAATTCAAATGGAAATGCTAAAGATAATTGAGAACTATTTCCAACAAAGACTAGAATTATTCCAATCAAAATATATAATCCAAAGAAATCACGATATGCATTGAAATCATCAGGATATAATACTTTTATATCTTTGTATAAACTATATATTATAAAAGCACATAAAAGTAATCCTAAAAGTAGAAATATCCAAAATCCAATAAATTTAAAAATATATAATATACATGTTATAACAAAAACTGCAGAGGATATTTGCAACTTTAAAACTGCATTTTCTTTTTCTTTAGCAGAATATGGATTATAATTTTTAAACATTATTGAATCAGTATCTTTATCAGAGTTTTTTCTTTCTGGAAAAACAATACCAGATTCTTCTTTTTTTTCTTCAATTTTAGAAGTAATATTATTTAATCTGTCAGAAATTTGACTAGTGTCAATATTCTGCGCTTTTTTAATAGTTTTAGACCCTGATTCTCTGATTCTTCCAGTATCTATTTGACGTAAAGTACTGGGTAAATGGATTATAGCATATATCACTGCACCTATATATGAACATATAGTTAAAACTACTTCACCTATTATAGAAAAAAAACTCATAAATCAATACCTCAAAAAAATAAAAAAATAAAAAAAGTTTAAATATTTGTTAACTTTACATCAATTACTTTAGCTCCAACTTCCCATGAAACTACAGCATCATACCATCCTTTATTAACAGTTAATGTTTTATCATCAAGAGAATACTGTGTAGTTGCATTAACATTAATGATACCATTAGAACTTGATTGTATAGGAATTATAACTTTTTTATCTGAAAGTATTATTTTAGTTGATTCAGGAATATAAAAGCTTATAGTTCTTTTTGCACCAGGACCATTTGCATACACAGTATCTGCGGCATTAGCTATTGTTGATGCAGATACTTTAGCATCAGATGAATGTGAAACATCGTTACTAGCATCAATTGAATTACTAATTAGAGGTATAGTAACTATAGAAAGTACTAATATAACTACTAAAACTACTAACAAATATTCAACAGACATTTGTCCTTTGTTATCCATTTTGTTATCAATAAATTTCATTATATGATATTTATAATTAACTTATATATAATTATTATCCTAAAATCTATAATAATATTGAAGAGTTACATTAACATATTTAATATATTTGATAGTAATATTGCTAAATCACCTATAAATAATGAAATTAAAAGTCCAATAAATATTGAGGGTGCAAAAGGAACTCCGCGTTTAATACGTATCTTATTTTCAAGTTTATTATCATTAATTAATTCCTTAAATAATTCTATATTTTTAGTAGTTACTCCTGCTGCAGTAGATTTAATTATTAATTTTCCTTTAGGATTTGTTAAAATTGACATATCTCCAGTTGTAGCTGCTGTTTTAAATTTAGAAAACATTGATTCATCTTCAAATGATAATTCATTTTCATTAATCTCATATAAATTATTTGCTAAAATCATACCCTCTTCTAATTCTTCCACAGTTTTATCATCTTGTAATACTAATTTATTAACAACAGTGAATAATAAAATTAGGAATCTAATTAAAACAATAGATACTGCTAATGCAATTAATGTTGATATTGTTAAATTAAAATTATCATATAAAGAATATAATGTGAATAAAGCTAAAACAGAGAATTTAATTTTATCTGGAAGTTTATTTAAAATAAATACTAAAACAAACATTAAAACCATATAAATTAAAACACTTTGAAAGTTAGTGTAAAATAATATGAAAAAAGATAAAACAACTGCTGTATTAGTAACAAATATCTGTGTAAGAGTTCTTTTATAGTTTATTATAGGTTCTAATAAAATTTTTTTAACTTCTTTTTTCTCTGTAAATGTTATATAAAATACAAATATCAATAGAAATGGTAAAATTGATAATATACTGTTAACAATAACTGTTAATCCAAATGGATAAGGAGCATTTATTGGAAAATTAAATATTATATTATAATTTACTATGCCTGGTTGGAATGGTAATAATGCTGCAATTGCTGTGAATAATTTAACATCACCTCCAGCCCAAGCACCCAACTTCCAAAATAAGTATCCTAAAATGAATATTCCTAAAGTAAAAATAAGAGTATAAACAAAAATCATATAATCAGATAATAAATATGCATTAATTCCATTTAAAATAATGCCTAAAAACATTAAAGGAAAATTCAATTTATTTGGAATAATACTCCTAGTTATATCAGTATATGACGCATATAAACAAGCGAAAAATGCTATAATAACACAAATTAAAGACATGGATATAATCATAAAATCACCATAAAATAAATTATTTACTATCTACAGTTGCTTGTATAAATGAAACAAATATTGGATGAGCCCTTTCAGGTCTTGATTTAAATTCAGGGTGAAATTGACAACCAAAGAACCATGGATGATCTTTAATTTCAACAGTTTCAACTAAAAAGTTATCAGGAGATGTGCCTGAGATTATTAATCCCTTTTCTTCTAATAATTCACGGTATTCATTATTAACTTCAAACCTATGCCTATGCCTTTCTTCAACCATTTCACTTTGATATGCTTCACTTGCTATTGTTCCTTTCTTAATTTTACAAGCATAACTACCGAGTCTCATTGTACCACCCATATCATTGATTTTCTTTTGTTCTTCCATCATATCAATAACAGGGTATTTTGTAGTTTCATCAAATTCTGTACTATGAGCATCTTTTAAACCATTCATTCTAGCAAACTCTATCACCATAGAATGTAACCCCAAACATATGCCAAATATAGGTACTTTATTTACTAATGCATAATGTACAGCATCTAATTTACCATTAATACCTCTTTCACCAAAACCTCCAGGAATTAAAATAGAATCTAAATTTTTTAACCTAATAGTGTTAATTTCTGTTTCTGCATTAATCCACTCAATATTAACATTTACCCCTATATGTGCAGCTGCATGTTTTAAAGACTCACGTATACTTATATATGCATCTTCAAGTTCAACATATTTTCCAACAACACCCACAGTTACTGTTGAATCTTGTTTTTTAAGTCTATCTACAACAGTTTTCCATTCAGTTAAATCATGTGCACACTCATCAATACCTAATTCCATCCTATTAATAATATATTTACCAACATTTTCTTTATCCATAGTTAATGGAACTTCATAAATAGAGGAAGCATCAGGACAATTAATAACTGCTTTTGAATCAACATCACAAAAATGAGCTATCTTATTTTTTAAACTAGTTGATAAAGGTTTTTCACTACGACAAATAATCATATCCGGTATAATACCAGTACTTCTAAGTTCTTTAGTGCTATGTTGAGTTGGTTTTGTTTTAAATTCACCAGCAGCATTAAGATATGGAACATAAGTCACGTGTACAAACATTACATTATTATGACCTTCTTCATTTCTTAATTGCCTAACTGCTTCTAAGAAAGGTTGACTTTCAATATCCCCCACAGTACCTCCAATCTCAACTAAAACAATATCTGCTTTGTTATCTGTTGAAATTTTACGAATTCTTGATTTGATTTCATCAGTAATATGCGGAATAATTTGCACACAAGATCCTAAATAAGAACCTTTTCTTTCTTTATTAATAACAGACATATAAACTTTACCAGTAGTTATATTTGAATATCCTGATAAATTAACATCTAAAAAGCGTTCATAATGCCCTAAATCCAAATCAGTCTCCATACCATCATGAGTTACAAATACTTCACCATGTTGATATGGATTTAAAGTACCTGAATCCCAATTAAGATAAGGATCTATTTTTATAGCACTCACTTTTAGATTATATGATCTTAAAATTCTCCCAATAGAAGCTGCAGTTATTCCTTTACCAATAGAACTTACAACTCCACCAGTTACAACAATATATTTTACCAACCCAAAAACCTCATTTTAATTAATCATAACACATTTAACTATAAAATAATATTAATTTTATATCCTCTTTATATAATATACTTATTTATTAATAAACCAGTATTAGAAACCATTAATTAAATAAT